>NZ_JBWJVJ010000008.1:0-145520 GCF_056428925.1 Flavobacterium sp. GNP011
CTCTGCCGAGTACCACGGACAAGCACGAATCGAATGAAAACGTATTACTTTTCATGACCCTTGTTATTTGGGTAGAGCCAATAACAAGGGTCATGAAAAGTAATACGTTTTCCTTTAAATTGACCACCTTCAATAGTAAGTCTACCATCATCAAGTAGCGATTTCAAAAATTCTGTATGATGTATTACTTCATATTGTCCTCCTAGTTCTGGATACTCATTTTTGAGCGTGTTAAAACAATGAGGACATGCAGTAACTATTTTTTTTGCTTCATACCCATTCAAAACTTCAATGTTCATCATGGCTTGCATTTGAAACAAAAACTCGTTTCCGGCTCTTTTTGCTGGATCTCCAGTGCAACTCTCTTCTGTTCCTAAAACTGCAAAAGAAACATTAGATCTATTTAAAATTCGAACAAAAGCTTTCGTAATTTTTTTGGCTCTATCGTCAAAACTTCCTGCACAACCCACCCAAAATAAAACTTCTGGCTGCTTTCCTTGAGCTAACATTTCGGCCATGGTAGGCACTATTAAATTTTCTGACATACTTTTTTATTGATTCGGTTATGTGATAATTTGAGTTTGTATTAAAAAAATACAATAATGAAATCCGTTATAATGGATTATTCATTCTTCCAATTTAATCTATCTTGTTGGTTGTATTGCCATGGTGCGCCATTGTTTTCAATGTTAGTCATCATAGCATTCAATGGCATTGGAGCAGCACTTTGTTCCATTACTAAATAACGTCTCATATCCATAATAATAGATAACGGACTAATGTTTACAGGACACTCTTCAACGCAAGCATTACAAGATGTACAAGCCCATAATTCCTCAGCGGTAATATAATCATTCAACAATGACTTATTGTCTGGCACAAAAACACCTTTGTTTGCATCTATATTTTTACCTACTTCCTCAAGACGATCTCTAGTATCCATCATGATTTTTCTAGGAGATAATTTTTTACCTGTATTGTTTGCAGGACATGAAGAGGTACATCTGCCGCATTCCGTGCAGGTATACGCATTTAATAACTGAACCCAGTTTAAATCTTGCACATCACTAGCACCAAATTTACTTGGAACCGCATTTGGATCTACTGGTGCTGCTGCAAAAGGATCAGCATTTGGATCCATCATTAATTTAACTTCATTGGTAACCGATTGTAAATTATCAAATTGACCTTGTGCATTCAAGTTAGCAAAATACGTATTTGGAAAAGCCAATAAAATATGAAGGTGCTTTGAAAAATAAAGATAATTCATGAAAATCAAAATCCCAATGATATGCACCCACCAGAAACCTTCGGATAATAACATTACTAATTCATTTGAAAGTCCATTAAAAATAGGCTCAATAAACTGACTCACTGGAAAAGATCCTGCTTTTATAAAATGTCCGTAACCTCCTGGCACATTTTGTAAATGCAAATCAGAAGCGTTCATTAATAAAAATAATGTCATCAATACAACTTCAAAATACAAAATGTAATTCGCATCACTTTTAGGCCAGCCTTTTAAATCTGAACTTACAAATCGCTTTAATTTAACAATATTTCTTCGGCTCCAAAAAGCAAAAACAGCCACTAAAACTAAAACAGCAAGTATCTCGAATGAAGCAATTAATATATTATAAGTAGTTCCTAAGAAAGCAAAAACTCTATGTGTACCAAAAAGTCCATCAATAATAATTTCTAACAACTCAATGTTAATGATTACAAAACCTATGTAAACTATAATGTGTAAAATCCCTGCTACAGGTCTTTTTACCATTTTTGATTGTCCTAATGCAATCATCGCCATATTAGTCCATCTTGCTTTAGGATTATCACTGCGATCAACAGCGGTTCCTAAATTTATATTTCTTCTTATTTTTTTTACACTAATAAAAAAATATCCAAAACCTATTGCCAGCGTTATGGCAAATAAAATATTGTCTAAGTAGCTCATTTTAATTTATATTTACTTTAATTTAATGGTGTCATTTTCTGGCCCTACGTATGGTTTATTTTTCTTTCCAAACACTGAAATATTTACATATCTAGTAGGATACAACCTAATATCTTGGAGAAGCAATTCTAACTCTTTAGTAGATGTTTTAATATTTTGATAAAAAGATTCATCCTTTAATAATTTACCAATAGTACCTTTGCCAGATTCTAGGTTACGCATAATTCCATCAACACGTCCTAGCGTAGCATTTAGATTTTTAACAGTTTTACCTAAGTCAGCTTTATTTAAAGAATCTGAAATTTTTGAAAAATTTCCTGAAACTTTATTCAAATTAGTTACAACTCCATTAATTTGTGTTTTATTAGTAGCTAATAAATCATTCACACTAGTTGAAAGTTTATGAAACTCAGCTACTGTTTGACTCAATTCAGCAAGAGTCAATTTGATATCAGCTTGACCTTTTTGATCTAAAACATTATTCAATCCAGAAATTAGTTTATCTGTATTACCTAATAATTTTTCAAGTTTGTCTTGCAAAGGCGCTAATTGATCTCCTACTTTATCGGTTAAACCAAGCTTAATTCCGCTTTGAAAAAACTGACCTTCAACAGCTAATTCTTTATCATTGAAATTAGGCATAATCGCAATTTGCTTTCCGCCAATAAAACTTGGCTCATAAAGTGATGCTATACTACTTTTTGAAATAGGAAAATCAGTTTTCAATTGTAACTCTACAAGCAGTTTACCTGTATTTGCATTAATAGTAATACTGTTTACTTTACCTATAATCAAACCATTAAGAGTTACCGGAGCAGATGACGTAAGACCTTCAACACTATTATACTCTACAAAAAAAGTTTTATAATCCGTAAACAAGTCTTTTCCTTTTAAAAAACTGTAACCCCAAATAAAAAGTGATATAGATGCAATAACTAAAATTGCAGTTTTAATTTCTCGTGATATTTTCAAAATTCCTGTATTTTTTACAAATTTAATATAAAATATTTGACTTGTTATAATAATTTAAGTGCTTCTTTAATACTTATATTTTTTCCGTTCTGAAACGCTACAATATAAGCAGTTGTATAACCTTTTAATTGAACCTTTTTTAAATCTTCTTTGGCTGCAGCATACGTATTTGCTTCTCCATAGAAATAAGTAAACAAAGATCCAGAACTAGATTGAACTGAAACGTCTTTCAAACCTTTAAAATTCTGAGGCTTTAAATCCAACTTTTTATTACCCGATGCAAATTGCACTTTAAAAACAACATTAGTTTTAGATTGTTTAGAATTTATGTCTGATAAAGTTCCCTTAACCGTTGATTTTTTATCTACAGAGGATGATTTCGTTTTTGAAACTTCTTTCAAATCATCATTGTCATTTGAAAAACTTGTATCAAAGTATTCTTTTTTGTAAGCAATTATAGCCGATGCAATTGCTTGTGCCATGTTTTTTTGTCCTTCTGCAGAGTTGAGATAAGACCCCTCGCTTTTATTGCTTAAAAAACCAAGCTCAATTAAAACACTTGGCATGTACGCTGCATCTAACACCCATAAAGGAGTTTGTTTTATACCTCGAGATTTTCTGTTGAGTTTGTGTATAAAATTACCCTCTATTTTTGATGCTAATCGAATACTCCGATCTAGATAATCTTCTTGTAATATTTTTAACCCTATTAATGTTTCTGGATTTTTTGGATCAAAACCTTTATAGCTTCTTTTATAATCCTTTTCTAAAAGTATAACTGAATTTTCTTGTTTTGCAATTTCTAAATTACCTTTACTTCGGGACAAACCCATGACAAATGTTTCTGTCCCATATGGAACTGGATTATTTACTGAATTACAGTGAATAGAGATAAATAAATCTGCATGCAGACTATTTGCTTTGTGAGGTCGGTCTTTGAGTTCAATAAAAACATCTGATTTGCGTGTATGAATCACCTTAATATCCGGATCTTCATTCAACTGCTTTTCGAGTTGCAAAGTCGTTTTTAGTGCAATTTCTTTTTCTATGAATCCATGATAGGAATTTCCAGGATCTTTACCTCCATGGCCAGCATCAAGGATAACAATAAATCTATCTTTAGATTGAGAAAAAACAGCTATGCTTGTCATTAGAAAAAAAACGACACATTTTTTTTTTATTTTTAAAACACTATGCAAAATATATAGGTGTAAAATTATTAAGGTCCTTTCTAGGAGGATTTATTTAAGGACATCTTGAATACTAACTTTCTCACCATTTTTGTAAGCGATTAAAAATGCAGAACTGAAACCCTTATCTTTTGCGATTTTCAAATCTTTCTTGGCTGTTTCATAATCTGTTGTATTTCCAAACAAATACTTAAAATATTTATTTTCGGTAATTACAGAAATGGCATCTAGGCCTCTAAACGTTTTTGAACTTGTATCTAAGTTTGTCAAACTAGCCATCAATTGGACTTTATAAACTGTTACGGCGTTACCATTAACTACAGGTAAAACAGCTACAGGATTAACTCCAGATTGTATATTTGGTGTAGTTGGCATTTCGTTAATTTCATTAAGGTTTTTTTCTATTTTTTCTTGAGGTAAAACCTCTAGGTTATTTTCAATTTCATTTGTACCATAATATTCGGCTTTATAACTAATAATTGCATCAGAAATAGCTTTTGCTATCTGGTTTTGACCCTCTTCAGAGTTTAAAATATTACCTTCAATAGTGTTTGATATAAATCCCATTTCAATTAAAACCCTAGGCATATAGGCTTTATGCAATACCATAAAAGGTGCCTGTTTTACACCTTCTCCCCGTATTTTTTTTCCTAAATTTTCAAATGCATCCTCCACTTTACTTGCTAGTGAAATACTGTTATCTAAGTATTCTTCTTGCATGAGAGTCATACCTATCATGGTCTCAGGAGAGTTAGGATCAAAACCCTCATATTTTTGTTTATAGTCCTTTTCTAGGGTTATTACAGAGTTCTCTTTCTTGGCTGCCTCTAAGTTTGATGAAACTTTACTCAAACCCATCACATAGGTTTCAGTTCCATCAGCAAGGGTATTTCTATTTGCATTACAATGTATGGATACAAAGATGTTTGCGTTAAACCTATTTGCAATATTGGCTCTTTCGATTAAATCAATAAAAACATCTGTTTTTCGAGTATAATTAACCTCCATATAGGGTGTTGATTCTAAAATTTTACCTACTTTTAAAACAACAGCTAATGCAATATTTTTTTCGATCCTACCTTCATAAACTGCCCCAAAATCATGTGCACCATGACCCGCATCTAGCGTTACCTTAAAATTACTTGATTGACTAAAACCCAAAACGGAATTCATCAACAAAATAAAAGATACCAATAATTTATTATTACTTGAAAAAGACATGTTTTGATACGTTAATTTAATTAAAAGACTACAGTTATAAAATTATTAATTTGACTATTTTTGACCAAAAATAATCTGTAAGTTTGACTCCTCAAAAAATAGGCCATCATTTTACAAAAATAGCATTTAAACCTTTGCATACAAACTTATTTAATATCGTTTTAATATCTATTATCCTATCAATAGGTTCAGGTACAACATACGCGCAAGATATCATTAAAAAAAAGCCGAATGTAAAAGCTCAAAATAAAATTGAGTCTAAGCTCAAAACATTATCCACAATTAAAACTGATGCTAATATTGAGGCAAAAAAAGTAGATACTATTAAGATTGACACTATAAAAAACAAAAAAGTATTTTTAAACGGAAAAGTACGTTACAAAGCCAGTAAGTATGTCAAAATTGATCAAAAGAGAAAATTAATCACATTATACGATCAAGCAGAATTATATTATGAAGATGTTGAACTTAAATCTGGTATAATAGTACTTGATTACGAAAAAAATGAAGTCTATGCAGGAAGATTAAAAGACTCAACAGGTGCTTTCATTCAATATCCTAATTTTAAGCAAGGAACAAATGTCGTAGAACCAGATTCTATTCGGTTTAATTTTAAAACAAAAAAAGCGCTAATTTGGAATTCTCGTTCAGATCAAGGCGAATTCAAAATCAAAGCTGCAGTTACTAAAAAAGAAAATGACTCTGTATATTTTTTAAAAGGCGCCCGTTTTACTACATCAAAAGATGTAGACAATCCTGAATATTATTTCCAAACCAATAAAGTGAAATTTATTCCCGGCAAAAAAGTAGTTACTGGATTAACTAATATGGTTATTGCAAATGTGCCTACTCCTATTGCGCTGCCTTTTGCGTTTTTTCCTATGAGCAAGGAAACCAGTATTTCGGGTTTAATATTACCTAGTTACAACGACTCTAACAACCGTGGTTTTTCTTTGCAAAACTTAGGCTACTATTTTGCCTTAAGCGATAACTATGACTTAACCGTATTAGGAGATTATTACACCAATGGTAGCTATGGGATGCGTTTTGAGTCAAGCTATGCCAAAAGATACAATTATCGTGGTAACATCAATGTGCGTTTTGAAAATTTAATCAATAGTGAAAGAGGGTATCCTGACTATTCTAAACAGAACATTTACAACATCCAATGGTCCCATTCAAAGGATACAAAATCCAGTCCAAATTCTACTTTTTCAGCTTCTGTGAATTTAGGAAGCAGCAAATATTTCCAGCAGTCCATTAATCAAGTTAATATTGGCTCAAACCTAAACAATACACTTAGCTCTTCAGTATCTTATTCCAAAACATTTACTTCAGTGCCACAAGTGCGTATGTCATTGACAGCTACACATTCTCAAAACACACAAACAGAGGAAATCAACATGACCTTACCTACTCTACAATTAAGCGTAGACAGAATGTATCCTTTTGTAGGTAAAGGCGGAGTGAGAAAAGGTTTTTTTAAGAATATCAATTTACAATACAACCTAAACGGTAGAAATAGTATCACAACTAATGACTCTTTATTTTTTAAACCCCAGATGTTTCGTGATGCTAAAATAGGTTTTCAGCATAGCATCCCGTTGAGTACAAATTTTAAATTATTCAAATATTTTAGTGCTACTACATCAATGAATTATGAAGAAATTTGGTATACTAAAACCATTAATAAAAGCTTTGATATAGAACAAAACCGAGTAGTTGATAGAACCGTTAATGGTTTTGACGCTTTTAGAACCTATTCTTTCTCATCAAGTGTAGGAACAACAATATATGGAACGTTCAATTTTGGTGAAAACAAAAAAATAAAATCAATACGTCACGTAATGAGACCCTCCATTTCTTATGGGTACACACCAAGTTTTGAAAAATATTACGATACTTATGCTGCCGATGGTTCAGGAAAAATGCAAAAATATACACGATTTGAAAACGGAATTTACGGTGCTCCAGGGTTAACCAACTCTAATATTATAGGTTTCGATTTAAGCAATACGCTAGAAGCAAAGGTAACAGACAAGGATAGTACTAAAGTGGAGTCAAAAAAAATAATGCTACTTAACAACCTTAACTTTTCTACATCATACAACATGAATGCAGATGGTAAAACAACATTAGCATTAGCACCAGTTCGAGTAAGTGGTGGTACAAATTTACTAGATAATAAAATGAATGTCAATTTTGGAGCCACTCTTGACCCTTACGCTATTGATAATTCGGGCAACCGAATAAATGTGTTCAACATCAATAACGGTGGTAGTCTTTTTAGAATGACGAGCTCTAATATGACTATAAATTATGCCATTACAAGTCAAGGAAAAGACAAAACAAAGAAAGATAAAAATTCATTAAGCAAACGAAATGGTGGTAGAGAAGACGATTTATTTGGGACTAATGTAGATCTTGGCGATAGCCGTAGAAGTTTATTTGACGAGGATGAAGAAAATGAAGAAGAAAACACAGAATCTGAGTTTTTTAATTCCAAATTACCTTGGGACATGACATTTGCTTATTCCCTAACATATGGAAACAATAATCGAGAAAATAAAATTGTTGGAAACTCAATTATGATATCTGCCAATGCAGACATAACGCCCAAATGGAAAGCTGGTGTTTCAACAGGTTATGATTTTGTACAAAAAGGAGTTACGTTTACTCAACTGCGTTTTGAGCGCGATTTATTAAGTTGGCGAATGGATTTTAACTGGTCACCTTTTGGTACAAATGCAAACTGGGGTTTCTTTATCGGGATAAAATCTGGTGTATTAAGTGATATCAAATGGGATAAACGTAGTACCATAAACAGGTAACTTTAAAACTAATTCAAATTAATGCTACATGAAAAAAATAATTTTTACTAAAAATGCTCCTACTCCAATAGGTCCTTATAGCCAAGCTGTACTAAAAGGGAATACTCTTTACACATCTGGTCAAATTGCTTTAGATCCATCAACTGGAGAACTAATAACATCATCTATTGAGGCAGAAACCGAGCAAGTAATGCAAAACATGAAATCAGTTCTTGAAGCAGCAGAAATGACATTTGAAAATGTTGTTAAAACAACAATTTTCATTATGGACATGAATGATTTTGCTCAAATAAACACGGTTTACGGTTCTTATTTTGACGAAAAATCAGCTCCTGCACGTGAAACTGTTCAGGTATCATGTTTACCAAAAAATGTTAATGTAGAAATCTCAATGATTGCTATATTTTAATATCAATTTACAGCTTTTTAAAACTGTAAATTATATACAAAAACCTTACTAATTCTTAAGAAAGCATAGCTTTGCAAGAATTAGTAAGGACTTTAATATTATGTGACTCTATTTATTTAAATTGTGATAAGCGATTAATCCATCAATAGGTCTTCTTAAAACATTACCCAATTGTAGTTCATATTTATCAAAAGTTTCCTGTAATTCTTCTTTTAAGTAAAAAGCAATAGAACCTACAAAATGAACTTTTACCTCTTTACAATTATCAAATTGCTTGATATAATTTTTAACAAAAGATTTCATTCCCTTGAAAATTATTTTCCTACAAAACTCTGTTTCTTTATGCTGAATTAAAAACTTTGCAAAAGTAGCTAGATAAGCGTTAGGATTAGGCTCCTTATACAACTTGCTTTTTATAGCATCTGGATCTAAATCATACTCTTTTTCAAATTCAACAGCCAATTCTTTTGGCATTTTGTTAAAGTAATACTTTCTAATTAATTCTTTCCCAAAAACATTTCCACTGCAATCATCCATAGCAATATAACCCAGAGATTGTACTTTTTGATGCAACTCTTTACCATCAAAATAACTACAATTTGATCCAGTTCCTAGTATTGACACTATTGCTTTTTCTCCTTTTGGGGTAGTTGCATATACAGCTGCGTATGTATCCTCTCTAACATCAATGATTGCATTAGTGAAATAAGATTGAAAAACTTGAGAAAGTGTTAATTTCATCCGTTCAGTACCACAACCCGCGCCATAAAAGAATAAATGAGTAGCATTTTTTTTATTGTGTAAAATATCAAATCGATCGTTCAATCTTTCCACAATTTCATTAGCCTCTAGCACTTCTGGATTTAGTCCTAGAGTTTGTGTTGTAAATAAAATTTTACCATTGTCATCTATCGCAATCCAATCGGCTTTAGTAGATCCGCTATCAACTATTAGTCTCATTTTTTTTTAGTTTATTGGTGTGTGTTGCCCGTTTAATATAAAGTCATAACCATTTAATTTCTATACCAAAGCAACAAAAAATAAAATCCCGTTACAGCATGATAACGGGATTTGTAAATATATAAAGAATTATTTTAACCCTGCAATGTGCACAGATAAATCAATTAACTTACTAGAATAACCATACTCATTATCATACCAAGAAACTATTTTGAAAAAAGTAGAATTCAATCCAATTCCTGCAGTGGCATCTACGATTGAAGTTCTTTTATCAGAAATAAAATCTTGGGATACTACAGCATCTTCAGTATAGCCTAATATTCCTTTCATAGTGGTCTCAGAAGCATTTTTTAAAACTGCCATAATCTCTTCGTAAGAAGTTTCTTTAGCAACTTTTACCGTTAAATCTACTGCAGATACATCAACAGTAGGAACACGAAAAGCCATACCAGTTAATTTTCCATTCAATTCAGGAATAACTTTTCCTACTGCTTTTGCGGCGCCTGTTGAAGATGGAATAATATTTACACTTGCAGCACGTCCGCCTCTCCAGTCTTTTTTTGATGGACCATCTGCTGTCATTTGAGTTGAAGTGGTAGCATGAACAGTTGTCATTAACGCCTCTACAATTCCGAAATTATCATGAATCACTTTAGCTAATGGCGCTAAGCAATTGGTAGTACAAGATGCATTAGAAACCACTAAATCTGTTGCTTTCGCAGTTTCATGATTTACTCCCATTACAAACATTGGTGCATCTGCAGATGGAGCAGAAATAATAACTTTTTTAGCACCTCCTTTAATATGCTCACTAGCAGTTTCTATAGTTGTAAAAATACCTGTGCATTCAGCAACTACATCAACATCTACCTCATTCCATTTCAAATCAGCTGGATTTCTCTCGGCAGTGATACGGATGTTTCTTCCGTTTACATATAATTTTCCTTCTTTCACTTCAACAGTACCGTCAAAACGACCGTGAACTGAATCATATTTCAATAAATAAGCTAAATGATCAACATCTAATAAATCGTTTATTGCTACAACCTCGACATTATCTCTATTAAAAGTTTCTCTAAAAACGATTCTTCCAATTCTACCAAATCCGTTAATTCCTAATTTTACTTTTGACATTTTAATTTAATTTTTTTGTTTATTTTTCTTTTCTACCTAAAGTCTAATTTCCTCACAATAAACTTTAATTAACTATGTCGACATAATGTCTGATACTCTTAATAATTCTCTATCAATCATGGATTCTCCTTTAATAGCTTGTTCCAAAGGCGTCAATGTTACTTGATCATTTTGCAACCCTACCATATAACTCGATTTACCTTCTAGTAACGATTCAACTGCTTTTACACCTAACCTACTTGCTAGAACTCTATCAAAACAAGATGGTGAACCTCCACGCTGCATATGACCTAAAACAGAAACTCGAACATCATATTCTGGTAAATTAGCTTCTACGTAATCCTTAAGTTCAAATACATTTTTACCAATTTTATCACCTTCGGCAATGACTACTATACTTGATGATTTTCCAGAAGCCTTACTTTTCTGTAAAGATTCGAGTAATCTATCTAGTCCTAAATCTTCTTCAGGAATCAATATCTCTTCTGCACCAGCACCTATACCTGCATTTAAGGCAATATGTCCCGCATCTCTACCCATTACCTCAACAAAAAACAAGCGGTTGTGTGAACTTGCTGTATCTCTTATTTTATCAATAACATCTACAACTGTATTTAATGCTGTATCATAACCAAGGGTATGGCTGGTACCAAATATGTCATTATCTATAGTTCCTGGGATTCCCATTACTGGAAAATTAAATTCTGAATTAAACAATAATCCACCCGTAAAAGTTCCGTCACCTCCTATTACAACCAGTGCATCTATACCTGCTTTGGTTAAATTTTCATGTGCCTTTTTTCTACCTTCTGGGGTTTTAAATTCTAGCGAACGCGCAGATTTTAATATGGTTCCTCCTTTATTTACAATATTGTTTACACTACGAGGTCCCATATCTTTAAAGTCTCCTTCAATCATACCTTGGTACCCTCTATAAATCCCTATACATTCTATGTTATGGTAAGCACAAGTTCTAACTACAGATCGAATTGCTGCATTCATTCCTGGGGAGTCTCCACCAGAGGTAAGAACACCTACTTTTTTAATTGTTTTTGGCATTTTTATAATATTAAAGTGTAAAACTAACAAACATTAATCACTTATAAGACAGTGATTTTTATTAATTAAAAGACTCTCTTAAATTCAAACGTTTTCGTTGATAAGTTTTTTTTAAACACTATTAAATTACGCTATTAATTACTAAAAGTGAAAATTTATTCACTTTTAGTAAAATATTAACGTTTTAATACTAAATAAAATAATGGATTATAGTATAGATATTTCTATTGAAATTTAAATAATTTGAAAACTGTCTATAATAAATAAGCAGTTGTAGAAAAGAATAATTTAAAAGCACGATTCTTATTTAATACTCCTCTGGAAGAAGGCCTTCTTGATTTTTCTTAATAGGTTCTGGAGTTTTTTTCTTGGATTTAGAAAAATTAATATAATCTGGAGCCATATCAGAATCTTGATCCTCAGATAGCGATGTACCTACTTTTTCTATTTTAAGATTCTTAAAAATTTTGTTCACCAACTCTTTAAAAGTATCAAAATCTACTTCATAAGACACCCCTAAACCTTGGGTATAACCTATACCTTGACCCACATAATTGATGTCATTTTCTTTATTAAAAAGTCTGAGATTAAGAGTGCCATCTTCGTTAACACGATAAAGCACCTCAACATCGCCTACAATAGCAGACTCATTAATTCCTCCAAACGGAACTCCTAACTTACCATTTATTGTAATACGTTCGTTTATTTTAGATGAAATTGTAGCAACAAATCTACCATCCGTTTCTTTTCCTAATCGTCTGTCAGCTCCAATAAAATTTAGACCTACTTTGAATTTTTCATCATCAGAGCGAATGATTCCACCCAAAATACTCGAAGCCGTTTCAAACAAACTCCCTGAAAAATCAGATTGATTTACACCTTCAGGACTTAAAAAACCACCCGATGACAATAAGTACAAAGCTTGCGTTTGCCTTACATCTTTATCATTTAATTTATACTGAATTTCAGATTTTAAAACAGTACTTACTGTAGGGAATTCGATATTAAAATCGGGCTCAGGACTTGTTAAATCTCCTCGCACGCCTATCACAACCTCTACTGGAACTTTTGAATTAAATGAAGCATTATCTAACAAAACTGCTGGATTTGCAGTTGTTTTATAAATTGCTTCAAGATTAAGTTGCGCTTTCATAGGATTACCTTCCCATGATATTGATCCTCCTTTTTTTACAGCAAACTTTTTATCAATAAGTCCTCCATATTTAAAATTATAGGTTCCCTCATATGCCTGGAAATCTCCCCACATGTTAAATTTACCAAGTGTATTTATTTTAAAAAGTAAAGATCCAAAACCTTTACCTTTCATACCATGACCTGTATTTCGATCTAAAATAACTTCAACTTCTGCATCTGGAGTAATGTCAAAATCAAATTCAAGTTCTAAACCGTTGTAATTGCGCGTGTTTTCAACAATCCCGTTTTTAATATTGTATTTTTCTTTTTCTGTAACAAAATGAATAAATACATTATCACTTACACTTTCGGCATTATTAATTGGAATTTTTACAGTTGTACCTTTCTCTGATTTGGCATCAACTTTTATAAATAAACTATTGGTAGGACCTTTAATTGTTGCGATACCATCAATAAAAGCAGTTCCGTAATAAGCTGCATCTTCGCTATCTTTTGTATCTAATACTACTAATCTTTTTGAATTTATGGCCAAATCTAATTTCCAATCTGAAAAATTATTATGACCTATAAACCCATTTAAACTTCCAATAGTACCATATTTGGTATCTGTTAAAGTGTTGTTCCTAAACAAAAATTTCTCATTGGTCAAATCTATAATGGTATTGTCACTCAAACCATAATCCACGTTAAGATATGGAATTGTCAAACCTGCTTTGTCCAAAAATAATCTTCCGTTAATGGTAGGATTTTGTAAATTACCCTCAATTGTAGCATTACCACCTACAAAACCTCTTATATTGGATAAAACATCACCCCCAAGAGAGTTAAGTGTTGCAATGTTAAACTTATCAAATTTTAATTTTAAGTCTAAAATGGTTTCTTTATTGACAATTTCAAAATTCCCGTAGGCATTAAATGATTCTACATTTTCGTTTTCTAGGTTTGAGTTTATGGTGAATTTTTTAAAAGTTTCATCACCCTCAACATCAAATTTCAAAACACCCAAATCAGTTTTGTTTACGTTTAATTTATCAATGACTATTGCGGCCGTAGGCTGGTAAACATTTTTATTTTGTTTAAAATCTATTTCTCCGTTAATATTTCCTTGTACAACCAGTTTATTGTTTGTGGGGGTAATTTGGTTCAAGTTAACATCTTTAAAACTTAATTTTAAATCCTTAAAATCGCTTCCTTTTAGATTACCATCCAACGCAATAGACTGATTTTCATGGGAAAGTACCAGCCTGTCTATATCAAAATTTTCCAAAGATTTATCAAAAACAATTTGATTATCAGGCGTTTCATTTTCGTTTAAAAACCACAAATAATCTTTAAACTTGACTTCTGATTTACTGATACCTACAACATTATTATTATCCTTGTTGATTGTATGATACAAGTTGAGATTGTAATAATCTTCGGCTTTAGGACCACCTTTAAACTCAGATCTAAAAAACAAGGTATCCTTGTGTGTCACATTGATCAAACTGAAATCTCTTATTTTATAATATTTTGTTTTAATACTATCAAGCTCTACATATGCATTATAAAGCGGGTTTTTATTATCAACAGCCACTTTAATATTATCAAAGGTGATATTTGAAGCTGTTATTTGTGGAGAATTGAAATCTAATTTAAATTCATGATCATCTGAACTGATATTTCCTTTAACAATTGTATTAGCTCCGATGGCAATATCTGGGTAAAAAATCTCAATTATTTTATTGTAAATAGAAAAATTAAAATTTAAGAACTGACCTTTTTTAACCTTTATGGGTTTAAAATTAGTATATAAACTTCCTAATGAATTCTTTACTAAATTTTGCAATTGATTGAATTCATATCTTCCTACAATCTCACCTTGAACAATGTCTGGGGAATTTAACGTTATGGTTCTTACTCTATTCGCATCAAAGGTTGAATTTATCGTAAAATCATTAAAAACATAAGTGTCCTTAGCGTTTTTATAAGATGTTTTATTGATAAAAACAGTTCCTTCAAAATTTTCTATTGAATTACCAGATGCTTGTACTTCAACATCTCCTTTGAAAACAGAAACAGGATCATTCATCAACTTCAATTTTTTTAAATCGGCATTGAGAACATTAATTTGGAAATCATATTTACTATCTTTTTTACTTAAATCTAAAGCGCCATCAAAAGTCATTTTCAAATTTGGATCATCAATCTGGATGTCTCCAATGTAATTTGGACTCGCAAGATTACCGTTTAAAGTTATATTTGTATAATTATAACCTTTAAACTCTATTTGGCTTACTTGACCATTCACCGCAGTGTTCAAATATTTTTGATTAAACCCTTGACCATCTACATCAATATCAAGAGAAACTTTTCCTAAATCTTTCCGATCAATCATGGTACCTAGATCAAAATTATCTAAGATTACAGAACCGATATAGGATGCTTTATCAATTTCGTTGATGTTATTGATAGACAAAATTGAAGTTACTTTTCCCAGTGCTGTTATCATAGAAAAATCAGCTTCAACGGCTGTAGTTGTAACAGATGCTGTACCTTCAGTAGTAAAACGTCCTAATTTTTGCAGAGAAGTAGGCAGTTTATTACCTAAAATGTTGGGCAAAATAACCACTAAATCCTCATAAGTAGAAGTCAATTTATCAAACTTAGAAAACATTGAAAATTGTTGTCCTTTTCTAGCAAATAAATTCTTGAAATTGATGTCACCTATTAACTGCGTTTTTCGCTCATCGATTAAATTTAACTTAGAAAACTGTAAATCATTTAGCGTTCCCTTGATCTTTGATTTTAAAGTAAATCGCTGGTTTCTACCTAATTCTTTATAAAAATAGCGAATATCATTAGATGCAATTGTGGCTGCATCTAATTGAATGTCAAATACTACTTTATCATTAAAATTAGAAAAATCTTCAATTTTGTATTTAAGAATAACTTCTCCTTTGAGTGAAGATTCCTTGGTTTGCAAATCTAGTTTTTCAAGTTTGATGTTTTTTTTGGAATATGAAAATTTCGATTTCAAATTTTTAACATACAATCCTCTAAAATCTAGAAAGGACATCTTATTAATACTGGTAGAAACTTCTGGTCCAAAAATTAAAAAATCAGTAACCGATGCATTCAGTTTTGTGAAATCTACATCTTTTGGGATTTCTCTGTTTTCATCAATTAATATAAACCTTCCATCATAAATTTGTAAGGTATTGGCTTTCATTAAAAACTTTCGATTGGAACGTTTTCCAGTCTCAAATGAATTAATGAATTTATCTATATTGGTCTCTTTTTCTCCCTTATATGTTTTTAAGTTAAAAAGTAGTCCGTATACATCCAGATTATCAAAAATAAGATCTCCATTTAGCATTTTTTTACCTTCAAGAATAGTAGTAGCAATGCGCTCAGAATATATCAAAGTATCCTTTCGGTGATCTCTTATTAGGACATTTTTAAATTTAACGCCTCCAAAAACTGAAATTGAAACCCCTTCAACATTTATATTAGTACCATAATCTTTATTCACAGTATCTGTAAAATAACGTGCTATACGCGTTTGCACGGCTGGCATAGTTAGCACAATACCCGCAACAAGTAGCAGAACTAGCAGCCCAAGCAACACCCTAAAAACTATTTTTATTACTTTTTTGATACTTAATTGTGTTAATTCATTTAAAATTTAATTTTGCTTTTGCAAACACAACTTCCTTTGCTAAAAATTCTCTAATTTTGAAAATTACAAATGTTATAGGTACGACGCGTACAAATTGTAACTCAAAATTCATACCCATTTATGCAAAATCCTGAGGTTTTTATACTTGCAATAGAAAGTTCTTGCGATGATACCGCCGCTGCAGTTTTAAAAAACGACAAAGTACTATCAAATGTTGTAGCAAACCAACTTATTCACAATCAATACGGAGGTGTTGTTCCTGAACTTGCCTCTAGAGCTCATCAACAAAACATTGTTCCTGTAGTAGATGCTGCACTTAAAAAAGCAAATATACAAAAAGAACAGCTATCTGCAATTGCATTTACACAAGGTCCTGGCCTTATGGGCTCCTTACTGGTAGGAAGTTCTTTTGCAAAATCATTGGCTCTAGCCTTAAACATTCCGCTTCTTGCAATAAATCACATGCAAGCCCATGTTTTAGCACATTTTATTGATGAAGAAGGATTTGAAAAACCAACCTTCCCATTTCTAGCATTAACTATAAGTGGGGGTCATACCCAAATTATTAAAGTTGAAGATTATTTTACCATGACCATAATTGGCGAAACAACTGATGATGCTGTAGGCGAAGCATTTGATAAAAGTGCCAAAATCCTTGGTCTGCCCTATCCTGGTGGTCCTTTAATAGACAAATATGCTCAACTAGGAAACCCAAAAGCATTTCCATTTACCAAACCTAAGGTAGCTGGATTAGATTTTAGTTTTTCGGGATTAAAGACTGCAATCCTTTATTTTATTCAAAAGAAAACTGCCGAAAATCCAAATTTTGTAACTGAAAACTTAAACGATATTTGCGCCTCAATACAACATACCATTATTGAAATCTTAATGGATAAAATAAAGCTTGCTGTAAAAGAAACAGATATTAAACAAATTGCAATTGGAGGTGGCGTATCTGCAAACTCCGGCATTAGGACTACTTTAAAAGAAACCGAAAAAAAATACGGTTGGAAAACCTATATACCAAAATTTGAATACACAACCGATAACGCTGCAATGATAGGAATTGTAGGATATCAAAAATATTTATCACAAACATTTGAAAACTCTAATGTAGTTTCAAAAGCTAGAATACAATTTTAAATCACTATGCAATTATTTTACAACCCTACAATAAATGAAAACACTCAAAATTTTTCATTTGACAAAGAAGAAAGCAAACACATAATAAAAGTTTTACGAAAGAAAGATGCTGACATTCTTCATGTCACTAATGGTAACGGATTATTATTTACAACTCAAATAACATTAGCATCAGACAATAAATGTACTGTTGACATTATTTCGTTTATACAAATAGCACCCTCAACTTTCAAACTTCATCTTGCGGTTGCTCCTACCAAAATGAATGACCGTTACGAATGGTTTCTTGAAAAAGCAACCGAAATTGGAGTTCATGAAATCACACCTGTGTTTTGTGATCGATCAGAACGAAAAAACATAAATAAAGAACGTTTTGAAAAAATAGTGTTAACCGCTATGAAGCAATCAAATGCCGTTTTTTTACCAAAAATAAATGATGCAATATCTTTCAAAGATTTTATAA
Source organism: Flavobacterium sp. GNP011 (assembly GCF_056428925.1). Lineage (NCBI taxonomy): Bacteria > Pseudomonadati > Bacteroidota > Flavobacteriia > Flavobacteriales > Flavobacteriaceae > Flavobacterium > Flavobacterium sp. GNP011. The sequence goes on from NZ_JBWJVJ010000008.1 coordinate 18,153, forward strand.
AACTCAATTCTTCAGGTGTAAAAATCATAGCACATTGCGAGGAAACCGAAAAAAAATCATTGAAAAATATTTTACAAAAAAACGTAGATTATACCATTTTAATAGGTCCAGAAGGAGATTTTTCAGAAAAAGAAATACAACTAGCACTCGAAAATGAATACACTCCTGTAATGCTAGGCGAAACACGATTGAGAACGGAAACTGCTGCAATTGTTGCCTGTCACAGTGTTATTTTCACAAACGAAAACTAAAGTTAATTCTATGAAAAATTATTTTTATTTCATAATCCTTTTTAGCTCCAGCTTATTTGCTCAGGAAATTGCATTAGTAAAATACAGCGGCGGTGGAGATTGGTATGCAAATCCAACTTCATTGCCTAACTTAATTAAATTTTGCAACAGCAATATAAGCACCCGTATTAAACAAAAGCCAGCTACTGTTGAAACGTCAAGTCCTGATTTATTGTCATATCCATACATTCATTTAACGGGACATGGCAATGTAGTTTTTAATGATACTGAAGTTAGTAATCTTAAAAATTATTTAGTGGCAGGCGGATTTTTGCATATTGATGACAACTACGGGATGGATCAATACATTAAAAAAGAAATAAAGAAAATTTTTCCAAATACAAACTTGGTAGAATTACCAGCCACACATCCCATTTTTCAAAAACCATTTGCTTTCCCAAACGGATTACCCAAAATTCATGAGCATGACGGCAAGAGACCACAAGCTTTTGGGATATTTATTGAAAATAAACTCGTTCTATTGTACACTTATGAAAGTGACCTCGGTGACGGTTGGGAAGATCCTGAAGTAAACAACGACCCGAAGGATGTACGTGAAAAAGCACTAAAAATGGGTGCTAATATCATTTATTATATTTTCAATAACTAAACAACTTAAAAGAACCCATCTTTTAAAAGTTAGTAAACTGTTAACTTCACTTATTATAAAAAGTTAAAAAACCAACTCTTGGCATACGTTACCTTATAATAAAATCAAGCCAAAAAAAATCTTCCCATTGATTTCCAAGTATCTAACTTTGAATCTAAAAAAACAAATTTACCTTTCAAATCAATTCATTTTTGAAATTAGATATTTCTTATTAAATTGATGAAAAATCAATCAATACTATACTTTAGTTCCTAATTTCTTTTGACATCATTAACATATAAGCATATTTATATATTTTACAAATCCAAACATATCAGAAAATTCGTGAATTTGAAAAAAAATTATTTCTTTCAATCCTTGTAAAACAAAGGATTATGATTTTTATCTAAAAAAAAAAATCGAAAAAGTTTTTTTTTCAAAATTATTGTTATAAAATTGTTAAATAATTAACCAAAACTATCAATATTTAACAAACGAATTATGAAAAAAATTATGTTACCTGCTTTAGCATTTATGATGCTTTTTTCTTGTCAAAATGACACAACCGAAACTACAGCTCCAGAAGCTTCAGCAACTCTTAAAAGAGGATGTGCTTCACAAGAAGTTTTAGCTGCTCAAATGAAAGCAGACCCTACTCTTGCTCTTAGAATGAACAAAATTGAAGAGTTTACAAAAAACGCCATGCTTAACGGAAGATTAGTTAATGGTAAAGTACAAATTCCTGTTGTTGTAAATGTATTGTACAAAACAGCAGCGGAAAACATTTCATTAGCACAAATTCAATCACAAATTGATGTTTTAAACAAAGATTTTAATGCTACAAATTCTGATTTCAACTCAGTTCCTGCTTTGTTCTCTGGTGTTAAAGCTAATGTTGGAATTTCATTTGTATTGCAAAGTGTAGTTAGAAAAGCTACAACTACTACATCATTCTCTACAAACGATGCTATGAAAAAATCTTCAACAGGAATTGCACCAACTACACCTACAACTGTGTTAAATATGTGGTCTTGCAATTTAGGCGGTGGAGTCTTAGGATACGCTCAATTTCCTGGAGGAGCTTCATCAACTGATGGAGTAGTTATTGATAACAACGCATTTGGAACTACTGGAACAGTAGCTGCACCTTTCAACCTTGGAAGAACTGCTACTCACGAGGTAGGTCACTGGATGAACTTACGTCATATTTGGGGCGATGCTACTTGTGGAAGTGATTTAGTTTCTGATACACCTACTCACAATGATGCAAACTATGGTGTTCCTGCATATCCTCACTACAGTACTTGTACAGGCACTCCAGTAGAAATGACAATGAACTACATGGATTATACTGACGATAGAGGAATGTACATGTTCTCTAACGGTCAAAAATCTAGAATGGCTGCTTTATTCGTTTCTGGTGGATCAAGAGCAAGTTTCGGAATATAATTCCAATTGTTATTAATATAGAAAACTCGCTACTTGTTAGCGAGTTTTTTTATATTTACAGCCTAAATATAAATTATGATTACCTCAAAAATTATTTCAAACGGTATTTTAAGAGCCCTTTTTACTATAATCTGTTGTGGTTTGCTTCTCTTTTTTATATACCAAATTCAGTCTATTCTTATTTATATCATTATTTCATTGATATTAACACTGATTGGCAATCCAATTTTGAATTTTTTCAAACATAAACTAAAGTTCAATCATCTTGCTGCTACAATTGTAACTTTACTTTTATTTATTGGAATTTTATCTGGCTTAATTATGATGTTTATTCCTTTGATTCTTTCTCAAGGCGCAAACCTTTCATTATTAAATACTGTCCAAATTGAAAAAGATATTATTCTTTTAATAGATCAAATTAGTGTTTTTTTAGACGATCACAATATCGACTCTGCTAAATTACTAAAGGAATCAAATATCACTTCTAAACTTAATTTTAATTTCATCCCAAATTTTTTAAATTCAATTTTAAATACCATCAGTAGTTTTGGCGTGGGATTAGGCTCTGTTTTATTTATAACTTTTTTCTTTTTAAAAGACCGATTAATTTTTATCCTAAGTGTTAAAAAACTTATTCCTGCAAGCCATGAAGAACAAGTTTTAAACTCATTTGATAAAATAAATGGGTTACTCTCAAGATATTTTATAGGGCTACTATTACAGCTATTTATTGTTTTTATATTATATGTTATTGTACTCTTAATTTTTGGCGTACCGAATGCAGTTGTTATTGCATTCCTCTGTGCGGTACTTAATATCATTCCGTATGTTGGTCCTTTAATTGCATCTGTTTTAGCAGCAATTTTAACCATGCTAAGCAATTTAGGAAGTAATTTTCAAACAGAAATACTGCCGGTAACAATATATGTACTCATAGGTTTTTGGATCGTACAAGTGATAGACAACAATGTATCACAACCTCTTATTTTTTCAAAAAGCGTAAGCTCTCACCCATTAGAGATTTTTCTAGTCATTCTCATTGCAGGTTTTCTTTTTGGAATTTTAGGAATGGTAATCGCTGTTCCTATTTACACGATTATCAAAGTCATAGGAAAAGAGTTTTTTCCTGAAAATAAAATTATCATGCTGTTAACAAAAGATATTTAACGTTGAACTCAAAAATATTAGATTCTGATATCCAATTGTTTATAAACAATAATTTGGATAAAAATATAGCACAGCTTGCCTTGCAAAAAAATCCGTTTGATTCAGTAGATTGGATTCAAATTATTAACCAAATCGAAGCTAAGGCTAAAGCCAAGGATAAACTTCCTACTTGGTTCTCTACCGCTTTAATTTATTACCCAAGCAAAATTTCTGTAGAACAAACATCTTCAGAAAAAACGGCAGCCTACAAAGCATCGCTAATCCATGGGACATCACTTATTGATCTCACAGGCGGTTTTGGGGTTGATGACTATTACTACTCTAAAAAAATTAAAGATATAGTTCATTGCGAAATTAATACTGAATTATCTCAAATAGCAAAACATAACTTTAATCAACTCAATTGCAATTCAATCACATGTTATCCCGGAGATAGTAATGATACGCTTAAAAATATAAATAAAGAATGGGACTGGATATACATTGACCCCTCCAGAAGAAATGATGCTAAAGGCAAAGTTTTTATGCTAAAGGATTGCTTGCCAAATGTTCCTGAAAACTTAGATTTTTACTTTCAAAAAACCAATTCAATTTTGATAAAAACAGCACCTTTATTGGATATTACCGCTGGACTTTCAGAACTTAAATACGTTAAAAGCATTCATATAGTTGCTTTAGAAAATGAGGTGAAAGAACTCCTATGGGAATTGCATAAAGAATACTCCGGAGCTACCACGATAAAATCAGTCAACTTAACAAAAAATGAAATCGAAAAATTTGATTTTATTTGGAATGATAATAGCCAAATTGCAACTTACAGTGAACCTCAAAAATATCTTTACGAAGCAAATAGTGCCATAATGAAATCTGGAGGATTTGATGCCGTAAGTGCTTTTTATAAAGTAAATAAATTGCATAAACATTCCCATTTATACACATCGTTAAAACAAATCCCTTTTCCAGGGAGAACGTTTCAAATACGAAAATCATTTCCATACTCAAAAAACGAAATGAAAATACAACTCGAAAATAAAAAAGCAAACATTACAATACGAAACTTTCCAGATACAGTAGAAAAAATAAGAAAAAAATGGAAAATTAAAGATGGAGGAGACACCTATTGTTTTTTTACAATTGATGAAAATAATGACAAAATTGTTTTACTTTGCGACAAAATATAATTGAAATGAAATACATAACAATACTCTTTTTTGTACTAATTAATACTGCTGTTTTCAGCCAAAAACCTTGTGAATACAGTGAGAATATTACAGATTCTATAGGTTCCTACAAAATAACAAAAGAATACATGATTAGTGAGAAAAATTTTGGAACAAATAAAAGTTACATCTTTTTCTCCCTAGCTATGACTGATGGCTTACCTACTTTAAACGTGCAAACCATTCAAAAAAGTAAAGACTTCATAAGAGCAAATTGTTTCGATAAAAACTCAAAGATTTACCTACAATTAAACAACGGTAAAATTGTAACCTTAATTCATGTTGATCAAGAGAATTGTGGCACCATTTTAAGAGATGACAATCAATTTGACAACAGAATTAACTCAGGCATTTTTATGTTTGCTAAAGAAAATTTTGAAGATCTTAAAACAGTCCCTATCACTTTAATGCGAATTAAATACTTAACTGATACTGAAGACCATATAGTAAAAAAAGAATTCAAATCCGAACTCAATAACGAAACCTACAATCCAGAAAACTATTTTATCAATTATTTAAAATGTGTAGAATAGCTATTATTCACATTCCCATTTCACATTAGAAACAGGATTTTTCAAGCCCGCTTTCAAATTGTAATGCCACCATTCTGAATCAAATGAATTAAAACCAGCACTAATCATTACTGATTTCAATAGTTTTCGGTTTTGCAATACATTTTTTGGTAAATCCTGATATAAATGACTTGCTTTCTCGCCAAAAAAATCAAAATCAGTACCCATATCTACAGATTTCCCTTGACTGTCCACAAGGGAAATATCTACAGCTCCACCTCTATTGTGAATGGAACCTGTTTTAGGGTTAGCCACATACTTAGGATTTGGAACTATTTCCCACATTTTTTTTTGGATATCCAAAGGTCTGTAGCAGTCATAAATTTTTATTGTATATCCTTTTTGAGCCAATTTAGCATTGGCTTTAATCAAAGCTTTAACGGTTTTTAATCGCAAAAAGCACTCTGCACAATCATAAACCTTAGCTTTCAAAAAATTATCATCAGTTGCGTACTTCATGTCGTATACAAACGCGTTACTATAACTTTTTAAATTCACAAAAGTCGTGTCATTCACTTTGTCATTTTTAGCATTATGTGAATTAGCTAACGAGGATTGTGCCCAACAAATATTGAAAAACAAAAACATAAAAGGAAGTAGAAACAATTTCATTTCAAATGTGGTTAAAATAAGGTAAAGAATGTTTTACTGTAAATTTATAAAAAATACGATTGGATTAAACACAAAAAACCCACTGATTACAGTGGGTTTTAAAGTGAAGGCAGAAGGATTCGAACCTTCGACCGCCTGCTTAGAAGGCAGGTGCTCTATCCAGCTGAGCTATGCCTCCATTGCTCATGTAAAAAAATCTAGTCGGGGTGGCAGGATTCGAACCTGCGGCCTCCTGCTCCCAAAGCAGGCGCGATAACCGAGCTACGCTACACCCCGAAAACAAAAACTTAAAGCGGAGGGACAGGGACTCGAACCCTGGCACCGATCACTCGATGACAGTTTAGCAAACTGCTCCATTACCACTCTGGCACCCCTCCAAGCTCAAGAAACGTGTTCTGTTTTGCGGTTGCAAACTTACTACTTCTTTAGACTTCTCACAACTATTTTTGATGTTTTTTTTAATATTTTTTTAAAATTAATCAAAAATACTTCACAGTCAAACACATAGAAGTTTTAAATTTTATAAAATTATTATATCCTCATCCAAATATAAATTTACTTAAAAAAGATTAAATTTGCTTCATAAACTAACATTATGAAAGACATGAACAAAAGAGTTGTTATCGTTTCTGCCGTAAGAACACCTATCGGAAGTTTTATGGGAGCATTATCGACAGTAACTGCCCCAAAATTGGGTGCTGCTGCTATAAAAGGTGCTTTAGACAAAATAAATTTAGACCCAAACTTAATTGACGAAGTTTACATGGGTAACGTAGTTCAAGCAGGCGTGGGTCAAGCTCCAGCTAGACAAGCCGCTTTGTTTGCAGGATTACCTAATACAGTTGCCTGTACCACTATTAACAAAGTATGTGCATCAGGTATGAAAGCTGTTATGATGGCTGCTCAAGCTATTCAATGTGGCGATGCCGAAATTGTAGTAGCAGGTGGTATGGAAAACATGAGTTTGATTCCACATTACATGAACCTTAGAAGCGGAACAAAATTTGGACCATCAACAATGCTTGACGGAATGCAAAAAGATGGCCTTACAGACGCTTATGATAACAGTGCAATGGGAGTTTGCGCTGATTTGTGTGCTACCGAATACAATTTTTCTCGTGAAGATCAAGATGCGTATGCTATTCAATCTTACGAAAGAAGTGCTAAAGCATGGGAAACCGGCAAATTTGACAATGAAGTAGTACCTGTTGCTGTACCACAGCGCAAAGGCGACCCTATAATTGTTTCTAAAGACGAAGAATACACTAATGTAAAACTAGACAAAATACCTTCATTAAGTCCTGTTTTTACTAAAGACGGAACGGTAACAGCTGCTAACGCATCAACTATCAATGACGGTGCTGCTGCGGTGATCATGATGAGTGAAGAAAAAGCACTTGCATTAGGTTTAAAACCGTTAGCATACATAAAAGGCTATGCTGATGCTGCGCAAGAACCAAAATGGTTTACCACAAGTCCTGCTAAAGCTTTACCAAAAGCACTAGACAAAGCTGGAATCACGCTCGATGATGTTGATTATTTTGAATTCAATGAGGCGTTTGCAGTTGTTGGACTTGCAAATTCAAAAATATTAGGCTTAGACAATGCTAAAGTTAACGTAAACGGTGGCGCTGTATCACTTGGACACCCGCTAGGATGTTCTGGAGTGCGTATTATTGTAACTTTATTAAATGTATTAGAACAAAATAACGCAAAAATAGGTGCTGCTGCTATTTGCAATGGCGGTGGTGGTGCATCTGCAATTGTTGTAGAAAGAATGTAATACTTAATAAAAATGGAGCAAATTAAAGGTTTTGATTTGCTCCATTTAACCTTTTAAAAAATCATAAATGTTCGGAATTTGTAATCTTGCGGTCATTCCGCTGCGTCATGAAGCAAGTGATAAAAGCGAAATAGTTTCTCAAGTTTTATTTGGAGAACATTTTGAAATTTTAGAAAAATACAATCAATGGTATAAAATAAAATTGCAGTACGATAACTACGAGGGCTGGATTGACAGTAAACAAATGCAACTAATATCTGAAAGTAGCTATCAAAATCTTACTAATGATACTATAATTTTAAACGCTGATTTACTAGAATACATAACCGGAACAAATAACTTGATGCTTCCGATACCGCTTGGTGCTTCATTATCTTTTTTAAACCATCTTGACATTAATAAAGATAATTATGAATTTGAAGGCACTAAAACGAGCGGTAAAAAAAACAAAGACAACCTTATCAAAACTTCCTTCATGTATCTGAATGCTCCTTATTTATGGGGTGGAAAAACACCTTTTGGCATTGATTGTTCAGGTTTTACTCAAATGGTCTATAAACTTAACGGATATCATTTATTACGAGATGCATCACAGCAGTCAACTCAAGGTGAAGCTTTAAGTTTTATTGAAGAGAGCGAACCTGGAGACTTAGCCTTTTTTGATAATGACGAAGGATCTATCATTCACGTAGGAATAATCATGGATGACAATTATATTATTCACGCTAGTGGCAAAGTCCGTATAGATAGAATTGACCACTTAGGAATATTCAATACTGAAACCAATAAGCACACTCACAAATTAAGAGTTATCAAAAAGATTATATAAAAAAACCTGTCTATTACTAGACAGGTTTTTTAGTATAAGTACACAATACTACATTTTAGCTTTTAATGCTTTAGCTTCAGCAGTCATTTCAAGAGCATTGTAAACTCCTAATAAAGTTTTAGAAACGTCAGTATTTTTAGAATCTAACTCTACTCCTTTTTCTAAGAATGGAATTGCAGAACGAAAAATATCTTCTCTTTTCTTTTTTAATTCATCATAACGCTTTTGATCTTTTTCAGTGGTTCCTAGCTTATTCATCGCATCAATGATTTCTTTCTCATTATCTAATTTCATTGCTGCAAGATTAATATAAGCATTAAGATACTTAGGATTAATCTCAATTACTCTCTTATAATACTTCTCAGCATCTGCGAAATTTTTAGCATTTGCACTAAGAACTCCTAGGTTAAAAATCAAATCTGCATCATTAGGATTTTTTTCTAAAACCTCAGCTATTAATTTTTTATATGTTTCAAAATCCTTTGTCTCAAGGTATAGGTTAGCCTCAGTCAATAAAAGAGATCCATCTTCAGGATTTGCAACTCTTGCCTCTGCAATTGCTTTTTTAGCTTCGGCAATTTTCCCTTTTTCAACTAGAATTAAGGCCATATTTTTATAAACTTCACCTCTTTTTGATGGGATAACTTCTGTTCTAGGCTTTTCGTGAGTGCCCATTTTTACCATTTTATCTCTTTCTTGTAGAGAAGTAAAAAAATCTTCCTGAGTAGTTAATTTATTTACTGCAAAATAACTAGTTCCTTTACCAGAATAATTTAAAGTCTTTAAATTACTGTACAACTCTAATGCTTTGTCATAATCTTTTGCATTTACATAAGTGGATGCAGCATAATACAAGTTAATCGTATCTTTTTTATCTAACTGATAAGCGTCATACAATTTTCTTGCGCTATCAGAGAATTTTTCAACCTTTGAATCTGCAATAGCATTATTAATCAATTTGTATTTAATATCAGTAATTGAAGTAGCTGCTTGTGTAGTAAATTTAATTTTACCTGAAGCTTTTTCAGCAGCAATTAAATCTTGGTAAGCAACTGCTGCTTGAGATAAATTTTTATCAGTATCTATACTTTTATTTGCTAAGTCTAATAATGTATTTCCTTTTACAAAATAAAACTGTGCTTTTTCAGCATCGGGTGCGTTAGCTATCAAAGGTTCTGCTTCAGCTAATAACGTTACAGCTTCTTGACTTTTTCCGCTTTTTAATGCCTTTTCGGCTGCTTTAATTTGATCTTTTTGAGCAAAAGTATAGATACTGATACCAATAAAGTTGATGCTAGTATTACATATTTACTATTCATAATATTCTCTGTTTGTTTAATAATTATTCTTAATTAAGTGTATTCTTATTCCTCTGATTCGTCGTCTTCAGATTCCTCATTAACATCTTCGTCATCTTCAATTACCTCGTCGTCGTCGTCGTCATCTTCAACAACTCCATCATCTTCTAAGACTTCAAGATCAGGTTTTACTCGTTCAATTACCGCTGTTTCAATCACATTACCATCTTCATCAAGAATAACTTCATTTACATCATCTTTCATCACTTTGGTAACAGCCGCAATTGAGTCTTTTCCTTTAAGGTTTATAAGTCGAACACCTTGCGTTGCTCTTCCCATTACTCTTAAATCTTCAATTGCCATTCTAATCGTTAAGCCAGATTTGTTGATAATCATTAAATCATCAGCATCTGTCACAGCATTGATAGAAATCAATTGACCTGTTTTCTCAGTGATGTTTAAAGTTTTAACTCCTTTTCCACCACGATTTGTAATCCTATACACATCTTCTCCATCATCATCAACAAGTTTTGTTCGTTTACCATAACCGTTTTCAGTAACAACAAGAATTTGAGAATCGTTTATATCATTTTTATCCACAGTAACCATGCCAATAACTTCATCAGTTTCGTCTTTTAAAGTAATTCCTCGAACTCCAGAAGCGGTTCTACCCATTGGTCTGGTTTTAGTTTCCTCAAAACGAACTAATTTACCTGATTTAACAGCTAATATAATTTGGCTTTCCCCATTTGTCAATTTAGCTTCAAGTAATTCGTCACCTTCTTTAATAGTAATTGCCGCAACACCATTGACTCTAGGTTTAGAATATTTCTCTAAAGATGTTTTCTTTACCTGTCCTTGCTTAGTAACCATAACAAGATTATGACTATTGATATAGTCTTTGTCTTTTAAATCTTGAGTACAAATGAAGGCTTTAACTTTATCATCACTTTCAATGTTGACCAAGTTTTGAATTGCCCTACCTTTTGCCGTTTTACTTCCTTCTGGAATTTCATAAACGCGCATCCAGAAACACTTCCCTTTTTGAGTAAAGAACATCATATACTGATGATTAGTAGCCACAAACATGTGTTCTAAGAAATCTTGATCTCTTGTACCCGCACTTTTTTGACCTACTCCTCCTCTATTTTGCGTTTTATACTCCGTTAAGTTAGTACGCTTAATATAACCCGCATGCGAAATAGTAATTACCACATTTTCATCGGCAATTAAATCTTCAATACTTACATCACCACCAGAATATTGAATGGTAGAACGACGTTCGTCACCGTACTTATCACGAATTTCTTCTAACTCTTCTTTAATTAATGCTGTTCTTAAATTAACATCGGCAAGTAAGGCTCTCAAGTGATCAATCAATTTCATGATTTCTTCATATTCTGCTCTTAACTTATCTTGCTCAAGACCTGTTAATTGACGCAAACGCATTTCTACAATTGCTCTAGACTGAATATCTGATAAATTAAATCTTTCAATTAATTTAGTTCTAGCTTCTTCTGTATTTTTAGAAGCTTTAATTAATGCAATTACTTCGTCAATATTATCTGAGGCAATGATTAACCCTTCTAAAATATGAGCTCTTTCTTCGGCTTTTCTTAAATCAAATTGCGTCCTACGAATAACCACATCATGACGGTGTTCTACAAAATAGTGAATCATGTCTTTTAGATTCAACATTTGCGGACGCCCTTTAACCAATGCAATATTATTTACACTGAAAGAAGATTGCAACTGTGTGTACTTATATAGAGTATTCAAAACTACATTTGGAGTAGCGTCTCTCTTTAATATGTACACAATTCGCATCCCATTTCTATCCGATTCGTCACGAATATTCGCTATTCCCTCTATTTTTTTATCATTTACTAAGTCAGCAGTACGTTTAATCATGTCTGCTTTATTAACTTGATACGGAATTTCGGTAACAATAATAGATTCTCTACCGTCAACCTCTTCAAAACCTACTTTGGCACGCATAACAATACGACCTCTACCTGTTTTAAAAGCTTCACGAACCCCTTCATAACCATATATAATACCCCCAGTAGGAAAATCTGGTGCCTTAATATGATTCATCAACTCATCTATCTCAATTTCATTGTTATCAATATAAGCAAGTGTACCATTAATCACTTCGGTTAAGTTGTGTGGTGGCATATTAGTAGCCATACCTACAGCAATACCAGTAGCACCATTAATCAATAAAGTAGGTACGCGGGTTGGCATTACTTTTGGCTCATACAAAGTATCATCAAAGTTCAATTGAAAATCAACAGTTTCTTTTTCGATGTCTGCCATAATTTCTTCCGAAATTTTACGCATTCTAGCCTCAGTATAACGCATTGCAGCTGGACTATCTCCATCTACAGAACCAAAGTTACCTTGACCATCAATTAATAAGTAACGCATACTCCATTCTTGAGCCATACGCACCATAGCATCATATACAGATGTATCACCGTGCGGGTGATACTTACCTAAAACTTCTCCAACAATTCTTGCGGATTTTTTATGGGCTTTATTTGAAAAAACTCCTAGATCATACATTCCATAAAGAACTCTTCGATGTACAGGCTTTAAACCATCTCTAACATCTGGAAGCGCTCTTGATACAATTACTGACATCGAATAATCGATGTAAGCTGATTTCATTTCATCTTCTATGTTAATAGGAATTAACTTTTCTCCTTCAGACATAAGTTGTTATATTAAATAATTATATTAAATTCAAAACGTGCCAATATACAGCTTTCTGATTTTTTTTCACTAGTTTTACGAGACTTATTTATATGATTTATTAACAATATTCAGAGCCGAATTAGTTAATAATTTAAAGGAAATTTAACTTTAAAATCATGATAAATTTTGTCACTTAGCTGACAAGGGATTGGAATAGGAATGGTTTTTGTTTTTCAATACTTAATTCACTAAATTTACGATATCAAATATATATTATGGATGATAATTTTTCACCAAGAGTAAAAGACGTTATCACCTACAGTAAAGAAGAAGCTTTACGACTAGGTCACGATTTTATAGGCACAGAACATTTAATGCTAGGAATACTAAGAGACGGGAATGGAAAAGCAATCCAGATTTTAAACAGTCTAGATATTGATTTAGACCATTTACGAAGAAAAGTAGAAATACTAAGTCCAGCTAGTACGGGAATAGATACAAATCCTGAAAAGAAAAACTTGCATTTAACGCGACAAGCTGAACGTGCTCTAAAAACTACTTTTCTAGAAGCCAAGGTCTTTCAAAGCATATCTATCAGCACAGCACACCTATTATTATGCATCCTAAGAAACGAAAACGATCCCACAACAAAGCTATTGAATAAACTTAAAATTGATTACGATATAGCTAAAGAACAGTATTTAAATATGACTCCAAGCGAAGACGATTTTACCGAAAATTTACCTAGAAATGAATCATACAATGACGATTCAGGACAAGATGACAGTTTTAAAGAAGGAACTTTCAACAATCCAGCCAATAAGTCTAACAAGAAGTCAAAGACTCCAGTTTTAGATAATTTTGGTAGAGATTTAACAGAAATGGCCGAAGAAGGAAAACTAGATCCAGTAGTGGGACGCGAAAAAGAAATTGAACGCGTTTCTCAAATCTTAAGCCGTCGTAAAAAAAACAACCCTTTATTAATAGGAGAACCTGGAGTAGGAAAATCAGCAATTGCTGAAGGTCTAGCATTACGTATCATTCAGAAAAAAGTTTCTAGAACATTGTTCAACAAACGCGTTGTAACACTTGATTTAGCAAGCCTTGTTGCTGGCACCAAATACCGTGGCCAGTTTGAAGAACGCATGAAAGCGGTTATGAATGAACTAGAAAAAAATGATGACATCATTTTATTCATTGATGAAATTCATACCATTGTAGGCGCAGGTGGGGCTACAGGCTCTCTTGATGCATCAAATATGTTCAAGCCAGCACTAGCTAGAGGAGAAATTCAATGTATTGGTGCTACAACTCTTGACGAATACCGCCAATACATAGAAAAAGACGGTGCTTTAGAAAGACGTTTTCAAAAAATAATTGTAGAACCAACATCGGTAACTGAAACAATTACAATTTTAAATAATATCAAGAACAAATACGAAGACCACCACAATGTTACCTATACTCAGGAAGCAATTGAAGCTTGTGTAAAACTTACAGATCGTTACATGTCTGACCGCTTTTTACCAGACAAAGCCATTGATGCTTTAGACGAAGCTGGATCTAGAGTGCATATCACAAATATTGAGGTTCCTAAACAAATTTTAGATCTTGAAAGACAACTTGAAGAAGTTAGAGAACTAAAAAATGTTGTGGTAAAAAAACAAAAATACGAAGAGGCTGCAAAACTTAGAGATGATGAAAAACGCATCGAAAAAGATTTGGCAATAGCCCAAGAACAATGGGAAGAAGATGCTAAAAACAATCGCATAGAAGTTACAGAGGATAATGTAGCCGATGTTGTTTCTATGATGAGTGGTATTCCTGTAAACCGTATTGCTCAAACCGAAAGTAATAAACTGGCTAAATTACCAGAACTTATTGAAGGCAAAGTAATTGGTCAAAAAGAAGCTGTGTTGAAGATTGCACGTTCTATTCAAAGAAATCGTGCTGGATTGAAAGATCCTAATAGACCTATTGGTTCCTTTATTTTCTTGGGACAAACTGGAGTTGGAAAAACACAATTAGCAAAAGTTATAGCTAAGGAACTTTTCGACTCAGAAGATGCATTGATACGCATAGACATGAGCGAGTACATGGAGAAATTTGCAATCTCACGCTTAGTTGGGGCGCCTCCTGGCTATGTAGGTTATGAAGAAGGTGGTCAGCTTACTGAAAAAGTAAGAAGAAAACCGTATTGCGTCGTATTGTTAGATGAAATAGAAAAAGCGCATCCTGATGTTTTCAATATGTTGCTACAAGTTCTTGATGACGGATTTTTGACTGATAGTCTCGGTCGAAAAATTGATTTTAAGAACACTATCATCATCATGACCTCAAATGTAGGTGCCAGACAGTTAAAAGATTTCGGGCAAGGGGTAGGTTTTGGAACTGCTGCAAAAGTATCACAAGCAGATGATAATTCGAAAAGTATCATTGAAAATGCATTGAAAAAAACGTTTGCTCCTGAATTCCTTAACCGAATTGATGATGTAATTGTCTTTAATGCTTTAGAAAAACATGATATTGATTTGATTATCGAAATTGAATTGAAAAAATTGTTTGCACGTGTTGCAGAATTAGGATATCAATTAAATCTTTCTGATAAAGCAAAAGCATTTATTGCAGATAAAGGTTTTGACAAGCAATTTGGAGCTAGACCCCTAAAAAGAGCTATTCAAAAATATGTTGAAGACACACTTGCTGAAGAAATTATTACTTCAAAAATAAGTATTGGTGATGAAATCTTCATGGACATTGAAGAGGGAGCTCAAGAATTAACGGTAAAAGTTCATAAAGCTGGCGAAGCTTCAAACTCATAAATTAATTTAGATTCGTATGCATAAACCCGTTACGTTTTCATAACATAACGGGTTTATTGTTTACAAGAAAAGATCCTTATTTTTAAAAACAAATATCTACATTTGGACTTTAAATTAAGGTTAAAAAAAACAGGTATGTCAGATAATAAAGTTATTTTAGGTAGTGAGGAATGGTGTTCATTTCCTGAACTAGGAATTCCTACAATAAAGGCACGCGTAGATTCAGGAGCAAAAACCTCCGCATTACACGCAATAAACATTGCTCCATTTATAAAAAATGATAGTAATTGGGTGAAATTCGACATTAATCCAATACAGAATAATCTAAAAACTGTCATTCATTGTGAAGCTCCCTTGATTGATAAACGTATTGTAAAAAGCTCTAGCGGTTTTAGAGAACAACGTTATGTGATTCAAACTAATTTACAGATAGGAACCTCACAATGGCCTATTGAGATGACCTTGACTAACAGAGACTCAATGGGTTTTAGAATGCTCCTTGGTCGCGAGGCAATGAGCGGACGTGTACTCGTAGATCCAGAACAAAAATACCTACTAGGTCAACCTACATCAGACACTCTAAAAGAATTATATAAAAATTCAGAAAAAGCAGCATCAGGCTTACGAATAGGTCTTTTAGCCAGCAACCCAGAACTATATAGCAACAAACGTATTATGGAAGCGGGTGAAATGCGAGGTCATGAAATGCATTTTTTAAATATCAAGGAATGCTATATGAAATTAGATGCCAAAACACCTGAAATTCATTATCGAGGCGGAAAAATTTTAAATCAATTTGACGCTATTATCCCAAGAATTAGACCTAGTATTACATTTTATGGTTGTGCCTTAACACGTCAATTTGAAGCTTTAAAAGTATATTGCTTGAACTCATCAAATGCTATTACACAATCTCGTGACAAGCTTTATTCGCTACAATTATTGTTAAATCATGGCGTTGAAATTCCCACTACAGGATTTGCTAATTCACCATTGGACACAGATGATTTAATTAAAATGGTTGGAGGATCACCGTTAATTGTTAAACTACTTGAAGGAACTCAAGGTAAAGGTGTTGTTTTGGCTGAAACCAAAAAAGCTGCAGAAAGTGTTATTAATGCATTTAAAAGTTTAAATGCAAATATATTAGTTCAAGAATTCATTAAAGAAGCGAATGGAAAAGACATCCGTTGTTTTGTCATCGACGGGAAAGTGGTTGCCGCAATTCAGCGGGAAGCAATGCCAGGTGAATTCAGAGCTAATATACATCTAGGAGGAACAGCCTCTGTAATTAAAGTCACACCAGAGGAGAAGAAAATTGCCATTAAGGCAACCAAAGCAATGGATTTAAAAGTAGCAGGTGTTGACATAATTCGATCCTCAAAAGGTCCGTTACTATTAGAAGTTAACTCGTCACCAGGTTTAGAAGGAATAGAAGGCGCTACCAATAAAGATATTGCTGGAGAGATGATCAAAGCAATTGAAAAGCACTTTCATCAAAAAGTAGATTTGAAATAATCTTTTAAATACTCTCTAGCTGCAAGACAAAAGTAGCTAGAGTAATTACCTTATAATAAAAATAAGTAATAAAAATGAACGAGTATTTGATTATAATTATTCGAAGTAGTGCTGTTTATTTTTTTATGGTTATTGCTTTACGCCTCTTCGGAAAAAAAGAATTATCCCAATTGAATACTGCTGATGTTATTCTAATCTTACTTATCAGCAACTCCGTTCAAAATGCAATGGTAGGAAACAATACTAGTCTATGGGGAGGCATTGCAGCAGCATCAGTCCTTTTTAGCATCAATTTTATTTAAAAAAAACTGATGTTCAGATTCCCTAAATTTAGTGATTTCATGCAAGAAAAGCCAGAAATCCTAATTCATAATGGCAACATTGACTTTAAAACTCTAAGTAAATTGAACATTACTTTAGACGAATTGAAAGAATCTATGCGGGAACATGGAATAGAACATTTTAATGAAGTTAAACTGGCTATGCTGGAGATTGATGGCAACATTAGTATTATTTCGGATAACAATCATTTAAAACAGACCTATCACAAACGAAAACATAATCATAAAAATCTTAACGGATAAAAAGAAGGCTCATATTTGTTTGAATAATAAACTTTCAATCACATTTAAGAAATTTATTTTTTAACGGTTTTTAAAAACTAAATTGATAATCTGTTTCAGTTTATTAAATCAATATAATATTGACAACTAGGAAATAAAAATATCAAAAAACCATTATGATAAGAATGGTTTTTTATAAAATAATTTAATTTTTTAATTTTATATAAAAATACGGAGCATATAATAAATTATTGCAGCTAATACTGCTGATATAGGAATAGTTAACACCCAAGCCCAAATCAAACTTACCGTCATACCCCATCGAACAGCTGAAACTCTCTTTGTTAATCCAACACCTATTATAGAACCTGTAATGGTATGAGTAGTACTTACTGGAACTTTAAAATGCTCCGTAAAATACAAGGTAAGTGCACCTGCAGTCTCTGCTGCAACTCCTTCAAAAGAAGTTACTTTTGTAATTTTTGACCCCATTGTTTTTACAATTTTCCAACCGCCGCTCAATGTTCCAGCCGCTATAGCAGAGTAACAGGCTAGAGGAATCCATTCTGGCATTTTAAAAACTCCTTCTTCATTTGGTAAAACAACATCTAACCAATCTGGAAGACTTTCTTGACTCAATCCACTTGTTTGTATATAAACCGTAACTGCTGCTGCAATAATTCCCATAACTTTCTGAGAATCATTACCCCCATGTCCAAGGCTAAATGCTGCTGATGACAACAATTGCATCTTTTTTAACCAAGCAGTAGATTGATGTAAGTTTAAACTACTAAATATCAATCCAAACCCACTTACTGATAAGATAATAAAAGCAACTAAAAACCATTTTATATTGTGCGACTCAAAGACCACACTCCAAAAATGAGAATCAAAACGCGGTTTTTTAATATCAGCATAATAAACCATTTGAGTCTCTACGAACCAAATCGTTAATAACATCAAACAAACTGTAAAAACTTTAGGATAAATACTCCTCTTTGATGCATTCAAAAGCCAAATAGAAATCAAGTAAGACATCAAAGCACCTAAAAGTGGTGCCAGAACAATAAAAGCAATGATTACTATAACTCCAGAAGGAAATCCGCCGTCTTTACCAGCAGTGTACCAGTTTACAGTTTCATACCAATAAGCTGTATGCAACTCTACACCTGACCCTACTGAATATCCCGAGAAACCATGAACTGCAAGAGCATGAGCAATAGCTGCTCCTGCAAAACCACCAATAAGTGTATGTGATGAGCTTGATGGAATACCTTGCCACCAAGTAAATAAATTCCAAATAATTGCTGCTATAACACCCGCTAATATAACTACAAGATCAATCTCTAGAGTATTGGCTGTTTTTGCTACAGTATCTGCTACACCAAAACCAAAAACCCAATAAGCCAAAAAATTAAAAAATGCAGCCCAAACTACTGCTTGAAATGGCGACAAAACTTTTGTTGCAACAACCGTAGCTATTGCATTGGCCGCATCATGAAAACCATTGATGTAATCAAAAATCAAAGCCAAAACAATAATAACTATAAGTAAGGTGAAGTCCATAAGAATGATTTCAGGAAAAAAGGAAATTAATTAAGAATGTTTTACAGAAATAGATTCTAATACTGCTGCTACACTTTTACATTTATCTGTTGCTGTTTCAAGAACAGATAGTACTTCCTTATATTTGATAATGTTTTTGGCATCCGTTTCGTTTTCAAATAAATCCAAAACAGCTTTATCGTAAACATTATCCGATTTATTTTCTAATTTATTGATGCGAACACAAGCATCAGTAATGTTTTTCATTTTCTTTAAATCTCTCAATTCTCTTATAGCAACATCAATATTTTGACATGCTTCAAGATTAATCTCCGTTAATTTACGAATTGATTTAGTGATTTTATCCACTTGGTACAAGCGCATTCTACTTGCCGCTCCATGAAGATTATCTGCCACATTATCAATTGCAGTAATTAAAGAGTGAATATCTTCTCTATCAAATGGAGTGATGAAATTTCTGCTCAACTCAAGGTTTGTTTGACGTGTAATGTCCTCTCCTTTTTGTTCTAAAACATCAATTTTTTGAAAAAGAATTTCGCGCTCTTTGAAAGGTAAATTTACAGCCTCATGCAAATTCATTGCAATTTCTATTAAATTACTAGATGCTTCTTCAAAAAGTGGAAAAAACTTTTTGTCTTTAGGAACCAAAAATTGGAAAAAATTATTAATGTTCATTTGATTTAATTTTAGTCAGGCAAAATTACTTCATTATTAATTGCTAACGTTAAGCTATTGTTAACAAATTATTTTCAACTGGATAACTATTTAAGAAAGCCACTGTCTCCAAAATATCGTAGTGTAGAATCCTATCCTCAGCAATCAAAGGCACTACAGAGCGATAAGAATCTATAAAATTTTCGATTAAAATACTGGACTTTAAAGGTTTTCGGTATGCTATTGCTTGTGACGCATTGAGGAGTTCAATAGCTAAAATACGTTCTAAATTATCAACAACACGGAGGGCTTTTGTAGCTGCATTAGCGCCCATACTTACGTGATCTTCTTGACCATTACTCGATACAATATTATCAATACTGGCAGGCGTAGCCAATTGCTTATTTTGACTTGCAATACTTGCAGCTGTATATTGCGGAATCATTAGTCCTGAGTTAAGTCCTGGATTATCAACTAAAAACGCAGGCAATCCTCTATTTCCGGATATTAATTGATAGGTTCTACGCTCAGAGATACTTCCTAACTCTGACAGGGCAATTGCTATAAAATCAAGAGCCATAGCTAGGGGTTGACCATGAAAATTTCCGCCAGAAACGATTTGATCCTCATCAATAAAAATATTTGGATTATCAGTTACCGAATTAATCTCTGTTGTGAATATTTTTTTTACATACTCAAAAACATCTTTTGAAGCTCCATGTACTTGAGGAATACATCTAAACGAGTAGGGATCTTGTACGTGATTCTTAGATTGTTTTATAATTTCACTGCCTGACAGAAAATGAATCATGTTTTTTGCTGTCAAAATTTGTCCTTTATGAGGCCTAATAAAATGAATAAGCTCATTAAAAGGTTCTATTCTTCCATCAAAACCTTCCAGAGACACTGCACTTATAAAATCTGCAAAGTAGGATAATTTATTCGATTTTAGCAATATAAAAACCCCATAAGCGCTCATAAATTGAGTACCATTTAACAATGCTAATCCTTCTTTTGATTTTAATACAATTGGAGCCCAGTCAAATTCTTTTAAAACTTCTGCTGCTTGAACCTTTTGATCTTTGTAATAAACCTCACCTTGACCAATGATTGGTAAAGATAAATGAGCCAATGGTGCTAAATCACCACTTGCACCAAGAGACCCTTGCGTATAAATTACGGGTAAAATATTATTATTATAAAATGACACTAACCTCTCCACTGTTTCCAGTTGAATTCCAGAGTTCCCATAACTCAGAGATTGTATTTTTAATAAAAGCATCAACTTAACAATCTCTTTTGGAACTTCATCTCCTGTTCCACAAGCATGAGACTTAACCAAGTTTTCTTGAAGTTTAGACAAATTTTCATTAGAAATCTTAACATTACACAAAGATCCAAAACCCGTATTAATCCCATAGATAGGTTCTACTTGCGAAGTCATTTTTTTGTCTAAATAGGCTCTGCAATTTTGAATGTTTATTTTTGCTTCGTCTGAAAGGGCTATTAATTGATTCTCTTTAATAATCTTCCCTACAGATTCAAGTGTAAGCAACTCAGTGCTAACATAATGTATATTTTCCATCAGTATCCTATTTGAAAAGTAAATTTGATCAATTCTTTAATAGTATACAACATAAAATCATACTAATTTAAAATTACTCCTTAAACAAAATTTAATTTTGAAACCCAACCTAATATTAAAACTATAATTGATTGACCTAGTTATGTCTGGTTATTTATTCTGAAAAAATAAAATGTAATAGATTAAAATGTCTTCTAGAGATTTTTTTAACAAAATTATCCCATTCAAGATAAAAACAGCACCTTTTAAAAATCATTAAATAACTTAAAAATTAAGAATCACATGATTTCTATAACTTAAATACAGTTGAAATTTAACAATCACTATTTTACGCTTTAGATAATTTAAATTCCATAAAAATCATTCGAAAAAAGCTGTCTTTAAGCTAAATAATGTATTTTTGAAAAACAAATGATCTACAACAAAGCAACATATAACACTACTGATACTACCCTATTATGGGAAGAAAATTTTGTTGCTTTAACTTTTACATCAACTACTACTACCCCTTAGGGGTATTTCTTTCACATATAATCCTATACGTATACTTTGTAAAAAGTCAATTTTGCAGGTGATAAACTCATGTAGTAATCATGATACAACATTTTACACCTCATCAAGATTATTCGATTCTAAAAAACCAAACACTATAAAAAATGAAAGTACTCAAATTTGGAGGCACTTCTGTTGCCAATGCGCAAAATATAAAATTGATGATGTCAATAGTCATGAATCAAGACCAACAAATAATTGTAGTAGTATCCGCTTTTAGTAAAGTTACTGATATGCTGCAACTTGCTTCACAAAAAGCCGCTCAAGGGGATGAAAATTACAAAATTATTCTTGCTGAAATTGAAAAAAAACATCTTGAAGTTTTAAAAGAACTTATTCCTATACAAGAACAAAGCAGTTTGTTGAGCCACATTAAGAGAATCATTAATCATCTTGAAACTTTACTTGATGGTTGCTACCTTTTAGGTGAATTATCTGCTAGAACATCCGATACAATTTTAAGTTTTGGTGAGTTGCTTTCTTCATTTATAATATCCGAAGGAATACAGCAAATAATTCAAAATAGTGGTTACAAAGACAGTAGGGAATTAATCAAAACCAATACTGATTTTGGAAAAGCAACGGTAAATTTTGAAGTAACAAATAAACTGATCAATCAATTTTTCGAGTCGAATGAAAAACAGGTAGTTGTAATGCCAGGTTTTATTGCCGCTTCATTAGACGGAATAAACACCACATTAGGACGAGGGGGATCTGATTATACTGCCGCCATTTTTGCTGCCGCTCTTAATGTTCAAGAACTTGAAATTTGGACTGATGTCAACGGGATGTTTACAGCAAACCCAAAAATTGTAAAACAAGCTAAACCCATAGCATACATTTCCTATCAAGAGGCCATGGAGTTATCCCATTTTGGAGCTAAAGTTTTGTATCCACCAACAATACAGCCTGTTTTAAGAAAAAATATTCCTATTTTAATCAAAAATACTTTTGAACCAGAAGCCAAAGGAACTTACATTTCAAACCAAATTACAGCATCGTCCAATCCTGTAAAAGGAATCACACATATTGATGCCATTACATTGATTACACTTGAAGGTTCCGGAATGATTGGTGTTTCTGGTTCTTCTAAAAGGCTTTTTGAAGTATTATCGCATCATAAAATAAACGTAATTTTTATTACCCAAGCATCATCTGAGCATTCTATTTGTATCGGAATTTTAAATTCAGACGCAGCTTTAGCCGAGAATGCAATCAACGCCGCATTTGAAGTTGAAATTCTGCAAAATAAAGTAAATCCATGTATTGTAGAACAAAATCTTTGCATAATTGCCTTGGTTGGCGAAAATATGAAGAACCATCAAGGTTTGAGCGGTAGAATGTTCAGTACTTTGGGTAAAAATAATGTCAATATTCGCGCCATTGCTCAAGGTGCTTCAGAAAGAAATATTTCGGCTGTAATCAACGAAAGAGATGTAAAAAAAGCATTAAATGTTTTACACGAAAACTTTTTTGAAGAAAACACCAAGCAGCTCAACTTGTTTGTAATGGGCGTGGGCAATGTAGGAGAAAAATTCATTGAACAAATTCACCTACAAAAGAAATTTCTTAAAGAAAAATTAAAAATTAACCTGCGCGTTATAGCCTTGTCTAATTCCCGAAAAATGTATTTTGATGAAGATGGAATCTCCCTAAAAGATTGGCAGTTTGCTTTAGAAACAGGCGAGTCGTCAAACCAAGTGGAGTTTTTTGAACAAATTAAAAATCTGAATTTACGCAACAGTATTTTTGTAGATATCACAGCAAATGAAAGTGTTTCTAAAACATACGAACACTATTTAAAAAACAATATTGCTGTTGTAACCTGCAACAAAATTGCTTGCGCATCAGAGTACGACAATTATAAAAAGTTAAAAAAACTGTCCAGACAATTTAATGCTCCTTTCTTATTTGAAACCAATGTTGGAGCTGGATTACCAATTATAGATACGGTAAAAAATCTAGTTGCATCTGGCGATAAAGTAAATAAGATTCAAGCTGTATTATCTGGAAGTCTGAACTTTATCTTTAATAATTTCGATGAAAACAACACTTTTCATGATGTAGTTAAAGAAGCTGGTGTACAAGGATTTACAGAGCCAGATCCAAAGATAGATTTGAGCGGAATTGACGTAGCTAGAAAAATATTAATCTTGATTCGTGAAAGCGGTTACAAAATGGAAATTGACGAAATTACAAACGAATCGTTCATGCCTGCTGAATGTTTGGAGACAACTAATAATGAAGCTTTTTTCAAATCCTTACAAACACATGCGGCACATTTTGAATCCATTTACAAAGAAGCATTAAGCAAAGATTCTCGTTTGAAATATGTAGCGCAATTTGAAAACGGAAAAGCAAATGTTGGATTGCGATTCATACCTAAAGACCATCCTTTTTACAACTTGGAAGGAAAAGATAATATTGTTTTATTCTTTACAGATCGTTACAAAGATCAGCCCTTATTGATAAAAGGAGCTGGTGCCGGAGCTGCAGTTACAGCTTCAGGAATTTTTGCAGATGTAATTAGAATTGGAAATATATAAATAAGTCGTAAAGTCGAATGTCATAAAGTCTAAAAGTTACCAACTTAATTTTATATTCATTCTTAAGACTTTACCACTTTATGACATTAGACTTTAAGACTAAAATTATGAATGAAATAAAAATATTTTGCCCAGCTACAATTGCTAATCTATCCTGTGGCTTTGATGTGTTAGGATTGTGTCTTGATACAGCTGGGGATGAAATGGTTATCAAGAAATCTGCGGTAAAAGGGATTCGCATTACTAAAATTGTAGGTGCTGATTTACCATTGGAAACCGAAAAAAATGTTGCCGGAGTCTCCGCATTGGCGATGCTGGAAGCAGTTGAAACCGAATTTGGTTTTGAAATCGAAATTTACAAAAACATCAAAGCCGGAAGCGGAATTGGGAGTAGTGCCGCAAGTTCAGCAGGCGCAGTTTTTGGAATTAATGAATTATTGGGACGCCCATTTACTCGAAAAGAATTGGTTTTATTTGCGATGCAAGGCGAAAAATTAGCCAGTGGAAATGCCCATGCTGACAACGTTGCTCCTGCTCTACTAGGTGGTTTTACATTGGTAAGAAGTTCAAATCCGCTGGATATTATAAAAATAGAAAGTCCATCTGAATTGTATGCTACAGTGGTACATCCTCAAATTGAATTAAAAACATCAGATGCTCGTTCCGTATTAAAACAAACCATTTCCTTAAAAAGCGCCATTGTACAATGGGGAAATGTAGGCGGATTAG
This sequence comes from Flavobacterium sp. GNP011, assembly GCF_056428925.1. Taxonomy (NCBI): domain Bacteria; kingdom Pseudomonadati; phylum Bacteroidota; class Flavobacteriia; order Flavobacteriales; family Flavobacteriaceae; genus Flavobacterium; species Flavobacterium sp. GNP011. The sequence goes on from NZ_JBWJVJ010000008.1 coordinate 43,197, forward strand.
TGGCAGGTTTATACACTAAAGATTATGATTTAATAGGTAGGTCCTTGCATGACGAAATCATTGAACCTTTGCGTAGTGTTTTAATTCCCGGCTTTGATTTAATCAAGAAAACGGCATACGAAAACGGAGCTTTAGGTTCAGGTATATCGGGATCAGGTCCTTCTATTTTTGCTTTAAGCAAAGGAAAGGAAACCGCTGATAAAATCGCCAAAGCGATGAGCGCCGTATACAACAAAATGAATTTACCCTATGAAATTCACGTTTCAAAAGTAAATGATGTGGGAATGAAAATAATTTTATAAACATTAAGCATTAGGCATTAGGCATTAGGCAAAAAGCTTACTGCATAAAGCATACTGCGTAAAGCCAATAAATATGAAATACTACAGTTTAAACCAAACCGCACCTAAAGTTTCTTTCAAAGAAGCTGTAATACAAGGATTAGCATCTGATAAAGGATTATATTTCCCAGAAATTATTACCCCGTTAACAACTACTTTTTTTGAAACCATCGAAAATTTAAGTAACGAAGAAATAGCATTTCAAGCGATTCAACAATTTGTAGGTGATGCAATTCCAGAAACCACTTTAAAACAAATCATCGCCGAAACATTATGCTTTTATTTCCCTATTGTTGAAGTTGAAAAAAACATTTATTCTCTTGAATTGTTTCATGGCCCAACAATGGCTTTCAAAGACGTAGGCGCGCGATTCATGTCACGTTGTTTGGGGTATTTTAATAAAGAAAAGGTCGATAGTAAAAATACGGTTTTAGTTGCCACCTCTGGCGATACAGGCGGTGCTGTAGCCAGTGGTTTCCTTGGGGTAAAAGGCGTTGAAGTCATTATACTATATCCATCGGGTAAAGTAAGTGATATTCAAGAAAGACAATTGACAACTTTGGGACAAAATATAAAAGCGCTAGAAGTGGATGGCGTTTTTGATGATTGTCAGGATATGGTGAAAAAAGCTTTTTTGGACGAAAGTCTACAACATAAAAACTTAACATCAGCAAATTCCATCAATATTGCGCGCTGGTTGCCACAAATGTTTTATTTCTTCTTTGCTTACAAGGAATTAAAAAAACAGAACAAACCACTTGTCTTCTCTTGTCCAAGTGGGAATTTTGGAAATATTTGCGCAGGGATTATTGCTAAAAAAATGGGATTACCCATTAAACATTTTGTAGCTTCAACGAATGTAAATGATACCGTTCCGAGATTTTTAGAAAACGGAATTTACGATCCAAAACCTTCCAAAGCTACAATTTCGAATGCGATGGACGTAGGAAACCCAAGTAATTTTATTCGAATTCAGCAAATGTACCAAAATGATTTGGAGGAATTTAAAAAAGATTTTTCTTCGTTTACATTCTCTGATGCTGAAACTTTAACAGCCATGAAAACCATTTATGACACCAGCGGCTATATTGCAGAACCTCATGGAGCTGTGGGCTATCTTGGATTAAAAAAAGAATTACAAAACTACCCTGATGCAATTGGTGTTTTCTTAGAAACTGCACATCCTATAAAGTTTTTAGACACTGTAGAACCAGCATTAAATATTACATTACCCATACCAATCCAAATAGAAAATGTTTTAGGTAAAGAAAAAGTGAGTGTTAAAATTAAAACATATGAGGATTTGAGAAATTTTTTAAAATAGATTCAGGAGATTTTTTCCTTTCTTAAATACACCCTTTTTTAGAATTAAAATGATAGTAATGATTCGATTAAATAAAGAGTAATTTTTAATAATTTTATCCGCAGCAATGAATCAAAACCAACTATTTTTTGGTTTAAAAAATAGTAAGTTTAGACTCATAATTTAATTTCATTTATTTTAAAAAACATTAGATGACCACTTTTCCAGTAATAGCCTCAACATTGTCAGAAAAAGAATTAGGGGATTTTATCAAAAAACGATATGAACTAACAGACGATTATAATTGTAAATTGTACCGAACAGGTGTAAATCACACCTACTTTATTTCGAAAAATGAAACTAAATTTGTTTTAAGAGTATACTGCTATAAATGGAGAACTAAGTTAGAAATTGAGCAAGAATTAGAACTTCTAAATTTACTTAAAGAAAATTCTCTTTCGGTTTCATATCCAATTTTAGATAAGAAAGGGAATTTTATTCAAGAAATTAATGCTCCAGAAGGAATTCGGTACGCAGTTCTTTTTTCATTTGCTGCAGGTGAAAAGATGCGTTTTATGTCAAACGAGACTTGCTATTCAATTGGTGCGTTAATGGCTAAAATCCATATCATTACCGAAAATAAAACAATAGAGAGAGTGCATTATGATTCTGAAATTCTTTTAAACCAATCATACCTCATTTTAAAAACCTACTTTTCCGAAGGTTTAGACGAAATGAAATTTTTAAAAGAATTAAGTCTTAAAATAACAAAGAAGGCTAACGAAAGTGATTTTTTAGACATTACAAATGGCATCGTACATCTAGATATTTGGTATGATAATTTAAGTGTTAATAAAAATACTGAAATCACTATTTTTGATTTTGATAATTGTGGCTATGGGGCATTAATTTTAGATGTGGGCTATTTTTGCAAACAGTTATTTTTTATTGAGTCAGACAAAAATGTATATGAACAAAAAGCTACAAGCTTTTTAAATGGTTATCAAAAAATAAGACGTTTATCAAATGAAGAAATTAATTTAATTCCAGAAGCAGGAGCATCTATTTATATTTTTTATTTAGGAATACAAGCGAAAAGATTTGATTGGTCCAATATCTTTTTTACTGAAAACTATCTCAAAATGTATGTTGAAAGAATAAAAAACTGGATTGAATATAGTGAGCGAAACAACAATTCTAAAAATTAATGCTTTAGTTTTATTGAAATACATTTCTGTTTTTTACACAAAAGGGTAAATGAATTATAGTTCAAAGATTTATTTTAACACCAATTAATAAAAACAACCACTAAAAAAACCTTTACTATGGACATTCATTTTAGACAAGCAAATCAAACAGATGCTGCTGCAATTTGGACCATTTTACAGCACGCTATTTTGCGAAGAAAAAATGACGGAAGCACACAATGGCAAGATGGTTATCCAAATCCAGAAATTGTAAACAACGACATTTTAAAAGGCGCTGGATATGTTTTAGTACATGAAAATCAAATACTTGGTTACACAGCTATTTACATCAACTATGAGCCTGCTTATGAAAATATTCAAGGAAAATGGCTAACAAATAAAGACTTCCTGGTGGTACACCGAATTGCCATTGGCGAAAGCCAAACAGGAAAAGGACTTGCAAAAATGATTTTAAAATATGTAGAGCAAGTTGCACTTGAAAAAAACATTTATAGCATAAAAGCAGATACCAACTTTGATAACCTGCCTATGTTGCACCTTTTTGAGAATTTAGGCTATCAATATTGTGGCGAAGTTTTTTTTAGAGGAAGTGCACGAAAAGCTTTTGAAAAAATACTTAAACCTTAATCCGTTAGCAAAATAAAAACGGTTTACAAATCCCTTTTGTTTTTGCTGATAGCAAAGAAGAGGTTTGTAAACCGTGTTTAAAAAGTATAGCTAATAATTAATAAACTAAGCTTCCAATTATGCTATAGTTTCTTCCTCTGCTTCGGCTACAAATTCCATGTGATCTTCTATCTCTGGAGTAATATCTGGTTTTGAAGCTTTTAAGGCATTAAATCGTTCTAATTGCTCAAGTTCCCCTTCATCACCACTGAAATAAGGAAAAACATCCATAATAGGAGACTCAGATACGGCAGGAATGGTGTAATCACCCATGGTTCCTTTCATGATCGTTATCGTGTTATCGTACGCTTCTCGTACATCATTGGCTTGCACTAAGACATACATATTTGTTTTGCGTTCCTTTCCGCTCTCTTCATCATAAGCAATTAGTGAAATTTTAGAACGGAACCATCTGTCTGCATTTTCAAAAGGGTGAATTTCAGCATAATTGGCTACTTTAATATTGGTGATTTTAAATTCTTCACTAATATATGCTGCCATTTCTTCATTGATTCTACTTTCGGCTTCTGTATACGATAGAGCATCTACAAGATAAGGCTCGGTAGTAATTTTTTGACCACCAGTCTCGTCTGTTTTTCTATATTTTACTTTGCATTCGTACCAAATATTACTCATTTCAATTATTTTTTAGGATGCCAAAGATAAATTTTAAAGAAAAAAAACAACCTTTTTTTTCAAATAGATATTCACAAATTTCTTTTCGATTATTGGTTCATATAATCTTACATCAAAAAAAAATCTCTCCTAAAAAGAGAGATTTTATAAACATTATTTTATGTATTAGTCAATAAAAGTAACTAAGTCCGATTTACTCTTTCTGACTTTTACCAAGTCTGCTAACCAGTCATTTTTAGCATCGCGGTACCCTACAGGAAGTATAACACAACTTCTAAGTCCTTTTTCTCTTAAACCTAAAATCTCATCAAGAGCATCAGGATCAAAACCTTCAATGGGCGTGGTATCTACACCTTCAAAAGCAGCCGCTGCAATAGCCATTGCAAAAGCTATATACGCTTGTCTTGCAGCATGTTGAAAGTTAACTTCTGGATCTTTTTGTGGATAACTGTTTAAAAGCATTTGTCTGTAATTTTCAAATCCTTCGTTTTTAAAACCACGAATCTCATTTGTGAGATCAAACATAGTATTGATTCGATCTGCAGTATACGTGTCCCAAGCAGCAAAAACTAGTAAGTGAGAACAATCTGTAATTACTGATTGATTCCATCCTATAACTCTTATTTTCTCTTTAATCTCTTGATTAGTAACTACCATTATTTCAAAAGGTTGCAAACCACTAGATGTTGGTGCAAGAATTGCGGCTTCAAGAATAGTATCTAATTTTTCTTGCGAAACTTTTTCACCGTTCATTGCCTTTGCGGCATATCTCCATTTCAATTTATCTATTAATTCCATTTTATATAAAGTATTAAGTATTTAAAAATTACTATGTTTTGATGCTATCCCAAGCCATTTTAAAACTACTGTTTAATAGGTCTTGATTAGCAATACAAAGCTGGTTATTGTGCATGTTCATTAAGAACGCCATGGGATAAATAGTGTGTGCGTATAATAAATAAGGTGAATATTCCTTTATGATTCCTGCCTGTATTCCTGCTTTCCATAAATCAAAAAGTGGAGTCAAGAAAAGTAATCCTTCTTGTCTGGTTTGATCATCAATCATAGGGGTGTTATCACATTGCGACAAAAATGATGCTTCCTCAGGATGTGCTAATTTATATTGTGCCATGTTGTGCCAAATGGTTTCAAACTGTATGGGAATAGTATCCCCTGGCGCATGTGAACTAAATGCAGCATGAGCAAAATTAGATTTTACAGATAGATACAACTGGTTGAGCAATTCTTGTTTGCTATCAAAAAAAAGATAAATAGTAGCGGGCGAAATAGCAGCAGCTTTCGCTATTTTAGCCATTGATGCTCCTTGAATGCCACCACTGTTGACAAGCTGCAATGTAGCTTTTAACAATGCCGATCGTTTATCAATACTTTTTTGCAATTGCGCCATATACTATTTGTTATTCAAACCAACTCAAACTAAACTATCATACAAAGATACTCATAAAAAAGAATGAACGTTCATAAATTAAAGTTAATTTGTGCTTTCTTAAATATTGTTAAAAAAAAGTTAAAAAAATTTTAAACAACTGTTTAATTTAAACACATGTTTAATTTTGTTTCATCTAAAAAAGATTCTTTTGAAAAGTAATTTTAATGACAAACAGATTCAAATTCTAGAAGTTGCAGAAACTCTATTCTCAGAAAAAGGATTTGACGGTACCTCAATACGGAACATTGCTAAACTAGCCCAAATTAATGTGGCTATGGTTTCCTATTATTTTGGTTCGAAAGAACGTTTGCTTGAATCCCTAATTGTCTACCGCACTTCAGATTTAAAACTCCAATTAGACAAACTCCTTCAGGAAGAAATAGAGCCTTTGGAAAAAATAAATAAATTAATAGCACTATATATTGATAGAATTAACCTTAATAAAGGTATCTATCGCATTTTACATTTTGAATTTACATCTAAAAAAAGAGAACAAAACATTCAAGCATTCTCTGAACTTAGAAAAGGAAATTTAAAATCCCTAGAATTGATTATTGAAGAAGGACAAAAAAAAGGAATTTTTAGGAAAGATGTTATTATACCTCTTATAACACCAACTATTTTAGGAACTTTTTTTCATTTCCACATGAACAAACCTTTTTTTGAGAATTTATTGAATTTAAAAACAGAGGATTTATATAACAATTATATCAAGACCAATTTGACTAATCACATTCAACAAACAATAAAAGCCTTGCTAATATATGAAAGCTAGTAAATTCATGCTCTTTGGGATTTTCTTCATCGGAATTTCAGCTTTAGAAGCACAACAGAAAACAAGTCTTACGCTTACTGAAGCAATAGACATGGCTTGGAGTAAAAGTAATGAGATTACTTTAGCTAACACTAAAATCAAAACAAAAAAACTCGAGTTACAAGCTACTAAAAACAATCAATATCCAGATTTAAAACTTTCAGGACAATACCAACGCTTGGCAAATGCAGGTATCAATTTTAAGTTAAATCAAAGTAGTGATCCACAACAAATGCCCGTTGTCAATCAATTGATGGTAGGACAATTGAATGCTACTGTTCCGGTTTTTGCAGGCTTTAAACTCCAAAATAGCATTAAAGCTCAGGACTATTTGTACCAGGCAGAAATGGCAAATGCAGAACAAACCAAAGAGGAAATTGCTTTGCGTGTTATTGAGTATTATGCAAATTTATACAAAGCACAAAAAACAATTGAAATTTTAAAGGAAAATCAAAAAAGTGCCAAACAAAGAGTTAAAGATTTTATTGAACTTGAAAAAAACGGTATAATTCCTCGAAATGACTTACTGAAATCAAAATTACAAGTTTCAAAAATTCAGTTATCATTAGATGAAACCACAAACAACTTAAAAACAATCAATTTTTATTTAACTACGCTGTTAAAATTAAATCCAGAAACGCAACTTGAAATTAGAGAAGCTGATTTTGCTGATTTTAAAATGACAAATGTGCCCACAAATGAATTGCCAGCCTTAGAAAATAGAAAAGATTTAAAAGCGTTACAACATCAAGTAAAAGCCAGCGAAACTAATGTAAAAATATCTAAAGGTTCCTACTATCCTACTATAGCGCTTGTGGGCGGGTACACGGCACTAGACTTAAGCAATGTCATAACAGTTCAAAATGCTATGAATGTGGGCGTAGGAATTTCGTATGATTTAAGTATGCTTTTGAAAAACGGAACTTTGGTGAAAATTGCTGAAAATAAAGTTATAGAAGTACAAAATAACGAAGCCATTTTAACGGATTACATTCGGACACAAGTCAAAAAAGCCATTGAGGACTATGATCTTGCTTTAAAACAAACTGTAGTTTATGAGGAAGCACAAGAGCAAGCTACAGAAAATTATCGTATTGTTAAAGATAAATACGACAACGGACTATCTGACACAAATGATTTGCTAGAAGCTGATGTAGAGCAACTCAATTCAAAAATTAATAAAGCTTTGGCGAAAGCCAATAGTATTCAAAAATATTACGAGTTACTCTCGGTTACAGGTCAATTATCACAATCATTCAATCTCGCTCATAAATAAACTACTACCATGGAAAAGAAAAAAACAAACACGAAATTTATAATTATCCTAGTAGCATTAGTAGTTTTGGGTGGCGCATATGGTACTTTTAAATACATGCATTCACTAGCACATGAAGAAACTGATGATGCACAAATTGAAAAGAAAATGAACCCAATTATCCCTAGAGTTTCTGGATATGTAGATAAAGTCTATATTAAGGATAATGATTTTGTAAAAAAAGGAGACACACTTTTTACAATTGATAAAAGAGATTATTTATTAAAAATTGATGAAGCTACCGCTGCGCTTGTAGGTGCAGAAGGCAATTTAGAGGTATCAAAAGCTGATATTGGTAGCGCACTTGCAAGCATATCAGTATCTGATGCTAATGTGCTTTTTGCTGGTGGTAACATTCAAACTGCAAAAATAAGATTAGATCGTGTAACGAGTGATTACATTCGTTATGAGAATTTATACAAAAGCCACTCTATAACTAAACAACAATATGAGCAAGCACTAGCAGCTAAATTGGAAGCCGAAAATCAGGTTCGTGTTTTACAACAACAAGAACGAGCCAGCGCTTTTCAAAAATCAGTTACTGTTGCAAAATCAAAAGTTTCTAACAAACAAACCGAAGTAGCTGCTGCCAATATTAAACGCGCAAGAGCATTACTTGATGCTGCTAAGCTTAACTTATCCTACACCGTTATCACTGCAGCAATAGATGGACAAGTTTCTAAAATAGACATACAACCTGGACAACTAGTACAACCTGGACAATCTTTATTTTACATCATCAATAATAATGAAGCATGGGTAGTTGCTAATTTTAAGGAAACTCAACTAAACAAAATGGTAGTTGGCCAAAAAGTTACTGTAAAAGTTGATGCTTATCCAGATTATGATTTCCAAGGGACCTTAACTTCCTTTTCTCCTGCTACGGGTTCTAAATTTTCTTTGCTTCCGCCAGATAATGCCACCGGAAATTTTGTAAAAACAATTCAAAGATTACCAGTTAAAATTAGTTTAGACCCAACAAATGATGCAGAGAAAATTAAATTATTGCGTCCTGGTATGAATGTAGATGTTGATGTTAGAATAGATTAAGCATTTTAAAATGTTAATCTGGAACTGATAAAGACGGCAAAATTTAACTCTAATGATAGTTTACACTTAGTTATAAAATGGTTGAATCGGGAGAAGATGATTTAGTAGAATACGGTTTTAGACGTATCATAATAACAATTACAGCAGTACTTTGTGCAATGCTGGAAATTGTAGATACCACCATTGTAAACGTGGCGTTAAACAATATGCGCGGAAGCTTAGGAGCATCACTTACTGATGTGGCTTGGGTAATAACGGCTTATGCAATTGCAAATGTAATTGTGATCCCCATGACAAGCTGGATGTCACAACAATTTGGTCGAAGAAATTATTTTGCTGTTTCCATAATTATATTTACGGTTTCCTCCTTTTTATGTGGAAACGCAAACAATATATGGGAACTCGTTACTTTTAGGTTTATTCAGGGATTAGGTGGTGGTGCCTTATTAGTTACGGCACAAACCATTATTACTGAAAGTTATCCTATAGCAAAACGAGGAATGGCTCAAGCTATATACGGCATGGGCGTAATTGTAGGACCAACATTAGGTCCGCCACTTGGTGGATATATTGTAGATCATTTTTCATGGCCTTTCATTTTTTACATCAACATACCCTTAGGAATTATTGCTACGTTATTAACCCTGTCTTTTGTAAAAAGTCCAAAATATGGTAACAAACTAAAAGCAAGCCAAGTAGACTGGTGGGGTATTATCCTATTAACCGCATTTATAGGTTCCTTACAATACGTTCTAGAACACGGGCAGCAAGATGATTGGTTCAATAATACTACTATTATAACTTTGAGCGTAATAACTGTATTTGGTTTATTACTTTTCATTTGGAGAGAGCTTACGTATGAATATCCTATTGTAAATCTAAGGGTTTTAAAAGATACAAATCTAAAAATAGGAACTATCATGTGTTTTATCCTAGGTTTTGGTTTATACGGTTCAACTTTTATAATTCCTATCTATACACAATCAGTATTGGGTTGGAGCGCTCTAGATGCAGGATTGTTGCTTATTCCTAGTTCTATTACAATTGGAATTATGATGCCCTTTATAGGGAAATTGATTCAAAGAGGATTTCCACAAACGTATATGGTTGCTGCCGGATTTTTGTTATTTTTCTTTTTTACTTTTTGGATGCAAAGTGTTATAACTCCTGACTCTGCAGGGGAACATTTGTACTGGCCACTTATCCTAAGAGGAATTAGTTTGGGATTATTGTTTGTCCCTATTTCAACGCTTTCATTATCTACTTTAAAAGGAAAAGGAATTGGCGAAGGAGCTGCTTTTACAGGAATGATGCGCCAGTTAGGTGGATCTTTTGGAATTGCCATTATAACCACGTTTATTGCTCGATTTAATCAAGAACATCGTGTAAATTTAATTGCACATTTAGACAAAACATCCTATGAGGTACAAAAAACTGTACAACAGTTTAAATTAGGTTTCATGTCTAAGGGGTATCCTGAGAATGAAGCATTGGCAAAAGCCTATAAAGCAATAGAATACAAAGTCATGGTTCAAAGTTCAGTACTATCTTACATGGATATTTTCATGTATTTAGGAGCGTTGTTCTTGTTTTGTATCCCATTTATCCTTTTGATAAAAAAAGGAAAAAATAAAATAAATCCTGCTGATGCTATGCATTAACATAAAAAATCCGTTAATCGATATTAACGGTTTTTTTATTTTCTATCTGGTAAAAACCAAGTTATTTCCTTTTGATTCTGTGACATCAAATTGATATCCATCATAATTAAAGCCTTTTAAATCCTCAATAGTTTCTGCATTCGTATCTATGATATATCGCACCATCATGCCACGGGCTTTTTTTGCAAAAAAACTAATAATTTTGAGCTTGCCATTTTTATAATCTTTAAACTCAGGAGTAATGACAGGAACTTTTAACGACTTCACATCTACCGCCGAAAAATATTCTGTACTCGCTAAGTTTAAAAACAACTCCCCATCTTTTAGCTCTTTATTCAGCGCTTTTGTAATGGAAAGTTTCCAAAAATCATACAAGTTTTTGCTTTCGCCAATGGGTAATTTAGTACCCATTTCTAATCGGTACGCTTGGATCAAGTCTAATGGTTTTAACACACCGTACAATCCAGATAGGATGCGTAATTTGTCCTGTAAAATTTCAATTTTTGAAGGTGAAAGAGTAAATACATCTAATCCTACGTACACATCTCCATCAAAAGTGTATACTGCTGGACGAGCATTCTTAGGAGTAAATGGAGTTTTCCATTCTTGATTTCGTTTCCAATTGAGATCTGCAAGTTTATCTGATATGCTCATTAATACTGATAAATCAGCTGGTTTTTTTTCTTTTAAAACTGAATGAATTTCAGCTGACTCTTTTAAGAAAATAGACTTGGTAAACGTTTCAACGGGCAATTTCTTCTCAAAATCTAAGGATTTAGCTGGCGATATCACAATTTTCATACACAATATTCTTCTCGAACGCTTTTATATTAGTAATCCCAAAAGTACTAATTGAAATTTAGATTTCAAGAATCTTTAAATTGATTTGTCGAATAGTGTCATAGATTATAAAAATCAATGGTTATTTTATTTATTTTTGGTAAAAACAAGAACCATTTCTATGCACAATATCCAAATAAAAAAAGCCACATTACAAGACCTTTCGCTGTTACAAAAGATAAGCATACAAACCTTTACTGAAACATTCGCAGCTGTCAATACCCCCGAAAATATTACTGCTTATACTACAAAAAATTTAAATATTGAGCAATTATCAAAAGAGTTTAAAGATCCTTCATCGGAATTTTTCATCGCTATTTTGAATAATGAAGTTGTGGGTTATCTCAAAATTAATTTTGGAGATGCTCAAACTGAAAAACAAGATGAGAATTCCCTTGAAATTCATCGGATATATGTACTGCAATCCTATCATGGGAAAAATATAGGTCAACAATTACTTGATTTTGCTTTACAAATAGGACATAAAAAGCAAGTCAATTACATTTGGTTAGGCGTATGGGAGGAAAATCATAGAGCATTAAAATTCTATACAAAAAATGGATTTATTGAATTTGACAAACACCTATTTTTAATGGGTGAAGAACAACAAACTGACTTATTAATGAAATTGAAATTAAAATAATTATGATGGCAGCAGAAAAACCAACCCGAATACTAAATGCAGCTGTTATCGTGGCTGCCCTAGGTTATTTTGTAGACATTTATGACTTATTACTATTTGGAATTGTTCGTACAGATAGCCTTATTGATTTAGGAATTACAGGAGATGCCATTCGTAACCAAGGTGAATATTTGATAAGCATGCAAATGTTTGGGATGCTTTTTGGAGGAATACTTTGGGGCATTCTTGGTGATAAAAAAGGTCGGATTTCTGTTTTATTTGGCTCTATAATCATGTATTCTGTTGCTAATATTGCTAATGGTATGGTTACTACCGTAGACGGATATGCTTTTTGGAGATTAATAGCTGGAATAGGTCTTGCGGGTGAACTAGGCGCTGGGATTACCTTAGTTACAGAAAGTTTGCCTAAAGAAAAAAGAGGATATGGTACTATGATTGTAGCAGCCGTGGGAGTTTCTGGAGCTGTAGCTGCATTTTTAGTGTACCAAGTTTTTCAAGATTGGCGCTTATGCTATTATGCAGGAGGAATTTTAGGATTGTTACTTCTTTTTTTAAGAATTAAAATTTCAGAATCAAAAATGTTTCAGGATGCACATAAAAGTACCGAGAAAAAAGGTGATTTCCTGTCTTTGTTTTCGAATAAAACTAGATTTTACAAATACTTACAATGCATTCTTATTGGAGTTCCGTTGTGGTTTTTGGTAGGAGTACTAATTACTTTTTCGCCAGAATTTGCAAAAGCACTTGGAGTACAAGGTTACGAAACAATTGCAGCTGGTAAAGCTATTGCTTGGTGTTATGGCGGACTGGTTTTTGGGGATATTGCCAGCGGATTAATAAGCCAATGGTTAAAAAGCAGAAAAAAAGTAATGGCTCTTTTTTTACTTTTAAATTTAATCATGGTATTCATTTTCTTAAACGCATTTAGTGTAACTACAACGGTCTTTTATGCATTGTGTTTTTTAATGGGATTTTCTGTGGGATATTGGGTACTTTTTGTCACAATTGCTGCAGAACAGTTTGGCACTAATATTCGGGCAACAGTAACTACAACAGTGCCTAATTTTGTTAGAGGCTCTCTCCCTGTAATCTTACTCGTTTATAGTTTTTTTAGAGACCGTTTTTTTAATGGAAATATTATCCTTGCGGCTATGGTGGTGGGTACGCTTCTCTCCATAATAGCATTAGTAGCGCTCTTTAAACTCAAAGAAACTTTTGACTCTGACTTAGATTATTCTGAATAAAAATCATCTTATTTGCAAGAGTAAAATACAATTTAATTGAATTATTTTTGTCTAAATTTATATCATGAAACAAGACGTTATAATTATAGGAGCAGGAATATCAGGATTAACAGCAGCGGTTTATTTACACCGTCAAGATAGAAAAGTACTAATCCTAGAAAGTAGTGATCGCGCAGGAGGAAGAATAAAAACAGATTCAAAAGACGGTTTCCTTTTTGATAGAGGTTTTCAGGTTTTATTGACTGCTTATCCAGAAACGAAAGCTTTGCTGGATTATAAAGCCTTGAATCTAAAAAAAATGCTACCAGGTGCTACTGTACTCTATGACAAGGGGAGCTTTGAAATTGCTGATCCTTTTAGAAGACCATCAGCAACACTAGCAACACTATTTGCACCTGTGGGATCTATAAAAGACAAACTGAATACGTTGTGGCTCAAAAACAAACTTCAAAAACAAACTATTGAAGCTATTTTTGAACAAAAAGAACAAACTACTTTACAGCAATTAAAAGAATATGGTTTTAGTTCAAAAATGATAGAACGTTTTTATGCTCCCTTCCTATCCGGGATTTTTCTCGAAAACGACTTAAAAACTTCTAGCAGGATGTTTGATTTTGTGATGAAAATGTTTTCTGATGGTGATGTTGCCGTACCTGAGTTAGGAATGGAAGAAATCCCGAAACAATTAGTAAAAATGCTCCCTGAAGGCAGTATATTATACAATACTAAAGTAACAAAAGTAGATAGCAATACAGTAACAACTGATGATGGAAAAGTTTTTGAAGCCAACCAAATTTTATTGGCTACTCAAGCAAATTTATTAACTAAAACGCATTTTCCAAATCAAAAAATGCAATCAAAACAAGTAACCAATATCTACTTTGTGGCCGAAAAAGCTCCCACAAACAAAGCAGTCGTTGTTCTAAATGCTTCTACTCATAAAAAATGGGTGAATAACATGACCGTAATGACTAATGTTTCTAAGGCATACGCTCCACAAGGTAAAATACTTATTTCCGTTTCTTACAATGGTATCCCTACTGTTGACGAAAATACTCTGGCGGAAAACATGAAACTAGAATTGAAAAAATGGTATGGCGACCAAGTTGAATCTTGGAAGATGATTAAATCATACCAAATAGAATATGCATTGCCTAACCAAGAATCGGTTCGAAATAAACTATCTAATGAAGAACTTAAATTATCCGAAAATGTATTTATTTGTGGAGATAACTTACTCAATGGGTCTATAAATGCCGCTATGAAAACAGGTAGACTTGCAGCCGAAGCCATGATGAAATCTAAATAAACTACTCCATGAAAAAAGCAACAATTATTTTATTACTTGTGTTTTTTAACACCATTTGCCAAGCAAAATATAGACCGTTAATTTTGTCTGAATTAATTGGCAATGCAGAATTTATTGGTAATGGTACAATCATTATCGTTGAAAAAAATAATATCATTGTTAAATTTACGATGTTTCATAAAGGAAACTCCAAATACAAAATATTTAGAATACAAAAGTTTAAAGACTGGACTTGTGCATCAAGATGGGCCGAGTATAGGATTGGTCAAGAAGAAGTATTTTTCTTTTCACGAAACCAAAATAGAAAAATGGTAATTCTAGGTGCTGGAAATGAAGGTGAAATGCCAATTTATAAAAACAATGTTATTTATAAAAATACTATTCCATTTGACAAAACAACTAAAAATTATACCATTGGAAAAAATGAAATAAATGGGTATTCATTTTCTCTTTATGAATTCAAAAGTGGAATTGAAGCTTTTCTATCTAACAAAAACTATTATCAAAATTGGAACAAGAAAAAAAGTAAAATGACTAAAAAATTAAACAATACTTTTTTAGAAAAATTAGTTTTTGAATTGCAATAAAGTACTCAAAATAAACTTTTTTATCAGTAGCCAAAACAGATAATGAAAATGCTTATTTTTGCAAACTATTACATTCCCTTAAAAATAGAAACATTTTTAAGAACGGCTTTCTTCAACCATTTTCTTTTTCAGGAAGTCAGGACATTACCTAAGCTTTAATTAAAAAATATGAAATTAGTATATACCCTATTAGTTGCATTTCTCTTAAACACTGTTTACGCACAAAACGCTGATACTTACTTTGAAAAAATAAGAAATAATGAAGTAGAACTTACTGCTTTTTTTTCGCAAATGCCTAAAGGTGGGGATTTACACCACCATTTCTCAGGATCAATTTATGCCGAACCCTTATTACAACACGCCATAAAAGAGGATTTCTACCTCAACACAGAAACCATGGACGTGAGAAAAGTAAAAGAAAATTCAGGAAACTTGTCCTTATTTTCTGCGCTCAAGGCAAATGGTACTCTGGATACATATAAACAAAAAATAATGCAAAAATGGTCTATTAAAGATTATAACTATGTTGATTATCCTTCGGATAAATTATTTTTTGAATCATTTATGAAATTCGAACCAGCAATTCAAGGTAATTTTGCTGCAGGATTATTAGAGCTTAAAAAAAGAGCTATAGCTGAAAATGTAAGTTATATTGAAACACAATTATCTACAATTCCAAATACTTTGCAAACGAATGATTTAGTAAAATTCAATTCAAGATTAAGACAATTGGCTGCTGCCAAAGATGAAAAGGCAATACTTAAAACATTAGATTCTCTTTTTATCATTTACCAAAAAAGAGATGCTGAACTATATGCTAAAAACTTCAATACTAATTTTGTTGCTAAATTACACAACGAATTAAAAATTGATGATGCACAATTTACCATGCGCTATCAAAATTTTGTGTTGCGTTTTATGGAACCTGTTGATTTATTTAAAAACATAGTGATTGCATTTATCTCTGCAAACGAGAGCAAATTGATGGCTGGCGTAAATATAGTATCCCCTGAGGACGGAGAAACCTCTATGAAAGATTATGGTTTACATATGTTGATGTTTAAATATTGTAGTTCTCGTTTTCCCAATGTAAAATATACTATGCATGCTGGTGAACTGACTCTTGGACTTGTTCAACCGGAAGAATTAACATGGCATATTGGTGCTGCTGTTCATACAGCTGGAGCCTATAGAATAGGTCACGGGGTGGATATGGCTTATGAAAAAGATGCCTATACTTTACTGCAATTTATGGCTAATAAAGCAATCCCAATTGAGATCAATTTAGTGAGTAACGAATTTATATTAAAGGTGAAAGAACAACGTCATCCTTTTACTTTGTATAAAAAGTTTGGAGTATCCATAGTTATCAGCACAGATGATGCTGGGATTTTACGTACAAATATGACAGAACAATATGTCTTACTAGCTAAAAGATACCAACAAGTTACGTATGAGGATATCAAACAATACGTTTATAATAGTATTCACTTCAGTTTTATAAAAGAGGAAGCAGTGAAAAAACAATTGCTTCTTGATTTAGACAAACGTTTTACCAACTTTGAGAATCAATTCTCAAAAATGTAAAAGGGCTTTATCCAATAACGCCTTTAAGTTTAGGTTTTAGTTTAAATTTTTACATTTTGGTATTGTCAATATAAAACTACATCCTGTACCTTCTTGGCTCTCAATATAAATGACACCTCCTTTTTCCTCAACTATTTTTTTTACTATTGACAATCCAATTCCTGTACTTTCCTTTACATCACGAGCTTCAATTGTTTGAAAAACTTTAAACACTTTTTGTTGGTAAGCTTCTGCAATTCCGGGTCCATTATCTTTGATGGTAAACTCATGAAAATCAGTCAAAGATTGATAGGAACAATCTATTTTTCCTTTTGGTTTATCATTGTATTTCACAGCATTACTAATCAAGTTAGTAAAAACCTGCTGCAATAAAATCCTTTCAGCAAGTACTATAGGAAAATTGTTGCCTATTGTAACTTCAAAAGTATCAGGTACAATAGAGTCTATTAATTGTTCTAAAAGTTCCTTGACATCTATACTTTCTTTTTCAATTTCGATACGACCTATTTTAGAATATTCAAGAACACCATTAATTAAATTTTCCATCCTAGATACTCTACGACGCAGTAAATCAAAATTTCCTTTTACTTTTTGTGGCATGTCAGGCATGTCCTCTACAATCCATTCCGAAAGATTGTAAATAGCTCTTAAAGGTGATTTTAAATCATGAGACACTACATGAGCATATTCATCAAGCTCTCTGTTTTTCTTCTCTAAACTATCAAGAGCAGCAATTAGATTTTCTTCGGCATTCTTTCTATCAGTAATATCAGTGCCTATTGAAATGTATTGGTATGGAAGGCCTTTGTTGTTTAAAAATGGTACAATCGTTTTGTTTTCCCAATAGTAGGTCCCATCTTTGGCTTTATGTTGTACTTCACCTTTCCAGGTTGTGCCGCTGTAAATATTTTCTAAAATTTGTTTTCCTATTTCAGTTTCAAAAAAAGCAGCCATATTTGGTTGTTCTTTTCCTAATAATTCTTCTCTATCAAATTTTGAAACGGAACAAAAATTATCATTAACAAACGTTAATTTCCCTTTTTTATTAGATATGGATACTATGGCTGCTTCATCGAGTGCTGCTCTAATGTCTTTAACTTCTTTAGATTTTTCGGAAAGATTTTGCTCAGCTACCGTAATATCTGTAACGTCCTGCACAACACCGTTCAGGGCAATAATAGAACCTTGATTATCCATTACTGGTTCTCCCATGGCTAGAATGTATTTTATTCTTTCGTCTGGAAAAATTATTCTATAATTTGTTTTGAACTTTTTTCCTGTTTTTGAGACCTCTTCAATAACTTTATCCAAAACTATTAAATCATCTTGGTGAATTAAAGTTCTAAATTTTTTAACCAACTCATCTGTAGGCATAGTATTCATTTCAAAAATTCGATAATGCTCATCAGACCAAATCAATTTTTTTGAAATAAAACTATAATTCCAACTACCTATTTTTGCAATTTGTTGTGACTCTTCCAACAAATAGTTCACTTCTTTTAAATGCTGTTCTGCAAGTTTTTCTTTCTGAATATTTCTAGCTATTCCGTATAGATTACCAGTTTCTGGATCTGGTGAAGTGTTCCAACTCAAATTTAAATAAGATCCGTCTTTAGTTCTAAACCTATTTTCAAAACTTATGGTCTGCTTTAAATCAGCAAGTTTTTCAACCTCCATAATCGTTTTTTGAACATCTTCTGGATGAACAAAATCTATAAAAGACATTCCCTCTATTTCTTGTTTTTCATATCCTAAAACCGATGTAAAAGCTGGATTTACTTTATAAAAAAGTCCATCTAAATTTGCTATGTAAACTAAATCTTTAGAAAGATCAATGAAATTTTGCAACTCTTTTTGAGAGTCTAAGTATTCTAAATTTTTCTTCCTAGCATCTAGTAATGCTACCACTTGTTTGGCTAAAAGTTGTAATGCATTTTTTTGTTCTTCATTTAATTTTTTAGGCTCTGTATCAATAACACAAAGTGACCCCATCACAAAACCTTTTTTATTGAGTAAAGGAGCACCTGCATAAAACCTTATGTTAGGATCACCCAATACTAATGGATTGTCAAAGAAAAGCTCATGCTCAATTGCATTTTCTACCTCAAAAACATCATTATTCATAATTGTATATTGACAAAAAGAATCTTCACGTGATGTTTCACTTGCATCCAGCCCTACACTTGCCTTAAACCATTGTCTGTCTTTATCAATTAAACTCACCAGCGCTATAGGAACGCCGCATATGTAAGAAGCAAGTTGCGTAATAGCCTCATATTCTTTCTCTGAAATAGTATCTAAAATTGCGTATTCCTGGAGTACTTTAAGGCGTTCAATTTCATTTTCAGGCGTTGGGTAAACTTTCATTTGAAAAGATTTTGATTTACTTGGAAATTTACAAAGAAAAAAATGGATTTATAACACTAATACTTAAAAATTATTTGTTTTTTTCTTAAAAGACTGCGTAAAATCAGTCTCAAAACACGACTCAAATCCAAAATTGAATCAAAAACAAGAAAATATCAACTAAGATTCTAAAGAGTTAGTATCAAAAAAAGGCCCCCAAATGTAAAAACATCTGGAGGCAAATTATAAAATTAGGAAAGGATACCTAGCCTTATCTTGGATTCAAAATTAGATCTATTCTTTTTATACTATCCTCAAAATGGTATTTTGTTTCAACAGAAATAGCACCAGAGCGCGCTGTTGTTAAAAGCGCTTTCAGTAGGTTTAATTCCCCACGAACAAGAGCTCTCACATCAGATTGTGCTACATTATAATAATCTGAGGGACGTCCTGATTTAATTTCTTCTTTCATTAAAAAAGCCATTCGTTCAATATAGGCTCTTTGTAAATTTCGTCTGTAGATAGTAACATTGGCTCCAGCCGAAGCTTCTTTCCAAATACCTTTACGCATATCACTGAAAGCATCTAACGCCTTATAATTTGTGGAACCTACGATTTCTGCATCTAGTAACCTGCCTAAACGTTCAAAACTTAAAACACTATTTAAAAAACGGGCTTGTATGTTTCTAAAACGCTCTGTATATCCTGCATAGTCAAGATTTTTTAAGGTATTTACATTAACAATCCATGTAGGAGAAGCAAATGCATTAGCCTGCAACCACTGCATGGCTTCAATTTGTTTTTCTTTTGGCACAACATTATATACACTTCCTTTTTGATTGGGTTTTTTATAACTTTCGTACACTCCACCTATATTAGTAACAACATGCCCTACATACCTGCCCCACACATCTAGCATTTCTTTGTATAACTCATCAAGGTCTTCGTAATTATTAGTCACATCGCTTGTCCACTCAGGTAAATGAGTTGCAACATATTGTAAGTTTTTCAATCCATAAGTACTGGCTTTCATGGCGTCATTACCTACATCTTCTGTTTGTGAAGTAGGGTCAAAACTACTACTTTGACTTCCAAACTTATAGGTTATATCTCCTGCTTTTTCCATAATCCATTTATCCAAAGTTGGAACTTCAGCCTCTGGAGAATTAGCGTTTGGTATGTATCGATACCCCCAGTTAGTGGCATAATGATCATAAGGTCCCATTTGTCGAATGAAACGTATATTTTTATCTCCTGGCTGGGCAATGTAATTATAACGAGCATAATCCATTAAACTTGCTGCTATTCCGTTTTTTTGAGTGAAAGCTCCATCTCTATAGCTCTCTGTATTGTAAGCACAACTTGCACCCATATTGTGCGGAAAACCGAGTGCGTGGCCTACTTCATGCGCAATAACCATTCGCATCATTTCGCCCATTTCTTCATCACTAGTGTTCAATGTTCGAGCCGAAGGATTTGCAGCTCCTGTTTCTAATAGATAACGATTTCTATAGGAACGTAAATGGTTATGATACCAAATTACATCACTCTCAATAATTTCTCCAGTACGTGGATCAGAAACACTAGGTCCAACAGCATTTCTTGTTGTACTTGCTACGTAACGAATCACAGAATAACGAATATCTTCTGGGCTAAAATCAGGATCTTCTTCTTTGCTTGGAGCATCCTTGGCAATAATAGCATTTTTAAAACCTGCTGTTTCAAATGGTTTTTGCCAATCTTCAATGCCTTGCTTGATGTACTTTCTAAGCTTAACAGGAGTAGCAGGATCAAGATAATAAACTATTGGTTTTATAGGCTCTACAAGCTCTCCTTTGGCGTAAGCAACTGGATCTTTAGGTTCTAATCTCCAGCGGCGAATGTATCTTTTACTATCTGATTTTAAGGCTTCGCTACCATAATCAATTTGATCCATCGTAAACCATCCCACACGATCATCAGCCAGTCTGGGTTGCATGGGCTTTTCTGGTAATAAAATCATCGATTGATTCATTTGAATACTGATTGTTTCAGCATCAACTTGAACAGGTGGTTTTGAGGCATTGTAGGTAAAATCCTGAATTACCTCAATATTAAAAGGAAAACTTTTCATAGTATTGATAAAACTGCGGGATTCATCAAGGTTTCTCACCTTGTAAGTATCTCTCATTTCTGCTGATAATCCGCTTATAGAACGAACATCAGTATTGTAAAACTTAGTTACATCAATCACCGTATTCAAAGAGTCTTTACTAAAAGCCACAATATCAAAAGCAAAAAGTGTAGGTTCGTAATTATTAGCTTTAACCGAAATGCTTATTGGCAAACTATCGGCAGCAACCGCATTAAACGATTTAAGTTTTATTAAAATTTTATCTTGAAAACGCTGCCAAACAATGAGTTGTTCATTCGTCTCAGATCCTGCATTTACATATCCACCTCCTAAATTTGAAGGAAGTTTAGATAATCTACTCACCAGTAACATGTCTTTATCTAAGTGCTTATTAGGAATTTCAAAAAAATACTTTTTGTCTACTTTATGCACCGTAAACAATCCCTCATCTGATTGGGCATCTTTTGTAATTACTTTTCCATAATCCTTAATGGCGGACTCAGGTTTTTTTTCTGGTGGTGGTGCTACAACGGTATTTTTGTCTTTCTCCTTTTTAGATTGAGCCTGATTTTCTAAAGGTACAAGACTGGCAAGAGTAATAGCAGTAAAAATGAAAAATTTCTTCATTTAGTAGGTTTTATTGATTATTTGCTATCAAAAATAAATGTAAATCAAGCTTTACTAGACTATATTATTCCATTTAACAATTAATTAACAACTAATAAAAAGACATGGTTAGATATATTTAAAAAGAAGTTTTTTTTTCTATTTTAGTTTTAAAGTTGATGAAAAACATAAAAAAACCCAAAAGAAATTCTTTTGGGTTAGGTATTTAGTACAACTTAAATGTTTAAATAGAATTTAATCATTCATGGAAATTAAAAACTCCTCGTTGTTTTTAGTTTTCTTAAATCGGTCGTTTACAAAGTCCATGGCTTCAATAGGATTCATATCAGAAAGGTATTTTCTCATAATCCACATTCTTTGCAATGTTTTTTGATCTAATAATAAGTCATCACGTCTTGTACTTGAAGAAGTTAAATCAATTGCTGGAAAAATACGTTTGTTAGCAATTTTTCTATCCAATTGCAACTCCATATTACCAGTACCTTTAAACTCTTCAAAAATAACTTCATCCATTTTAGATCCTGTTTCAGTTAAAGCTGTAGCAATAATACTGAGAGATCCTCCATTTTCTACATTACGAGCAGCTCCAAAAAAACGTTTTGGTTTTTGTAATGCATTCGCGTCAACACCACCACTTAATACCTTACCAGATGCAGGCTGAACGGTATTGTAGGCTCTTGCCAAACGGGTAATGGAATCTAATAAAATAACAACATCATGACCACATTCTACTAATCTCTTAGCTTTTTCAAGAACAATGTTAGCTATTTTAACGTGTTCTTGTGGTTCTCTATCAAAGGTAGATGCAATTACTTCACCACGCACACTGCGTTGCATATCTGTTACTTCCTCTGGACGTTCGTCAATTAATAGAACGATCAAATAAACTTCAGGATGATTGGCGGCAATAGCATTTGCAATTTCTTTAAGCAACATCGTTTTACCTGTTTTAGGCTGTGCTACAATCATACCACGCTGTCCTTTACCAATTGGTGAAAACAAATCAATGATACGGGTTGAAACCGTACTTTGCTTTTCAGCCAATTTGAATTTCTCTGATGGAAAAACTGGCGTTAAGTGTTCAAATGATACTCTATCACGAACGACTTGTGGGTCATGCCCATTGATTTTTAAAACGCGCACTAACGGGAAGAATTTTTCTCCCTCTTTTGGTGGACGCACTACACCTTTTACCGTGTCTCCTGTTTTTAGCCCAAAAAGTCTAATTTGTGAAGTAGATAAATAAATATCATCTGGTGATGCTAAGTAATTGTAATCCGAAGATCGCAAAAAACCATAACCATCAGGCATCATTTCTAGAACTCCTTCGCTTTCTATAATTCCATCAAATTCAAAATCGGCAGCAGCAAAATTGCTTTTTTTGTTTTTAAAATTCGGGTTTTGATTCACATTCCCGTTAACATTTTGTTTATTTAGTTGATTCGGGTTTATTTTTTTTGTCAATAAAGGCTGATCTGTTTTTACAATAGGAGCATTATCAACTACTGCTTCAGGCTCTGTTTCTATTGTTTTAACGTCTTCTTTATTTTTCTTTAAAGCTATCTTTTTCTCGTATGCTGATTTATTAAACTTTATAGCTTTACCCCTTTTAGCACCATCTTCCTCAATATTCGTGGAAACTACTGGAATGTCCTCTGTTTTTGTAGCTATTGCCACTTCATTATCAGGAGTAATAGTAGCACTTGCTTCTGGAGTTATGGTTGTATTATTTTCAAAAAGGGTGCTTTTTTCGTTTTTTTGAATGGGTACTTTTTTTACAGGAAGTATTCTTGTTCTTTTTGTTTTTTCCTCTTCAAGATTCTCACTAGGTTTTGCAACACTCTCAGGTGCTTTACTAACTGCTTGTTGCTCTAGTATTAGCCCAATTAATGTTTCTTTTTTTACACCGTTAAACTTTATGGTTTTTGCTAATTTAGCAATTTCTTGAAGCTCAGAAAGCTTCATTTCTTTTAATGCAGAAATATCAAACATGAATGTTCTAGGAATTTAATTAATTTTTTGGAGATGTTATAAAAGATAGGTGGTAATTTTTTAAATCAACTGACCGCAGTATGAAGTTATTACGGCATTATGTTGCAATAATACGAATAAAAAACTAGCACACAATAGTTTTTTTAAAAAAGAAAATATATTTTTGTAAAACAAATTAATAAAATGATACAAAGAATTCAGACCGTATACCTAGCATTAGTTTTCCTTGTGACTGGTATTTTATTGTTTTTCTTGCCATTATGGACCTTAAATGATGGAAAAGCATATTTTTTTATGCAAAATCAATATTACACCATTATTCTTGGATTAAGTACCATGTTGACTTTGGTAAGTATCATTTCATTCAAGAAGAGACAAAATCAATTTGTAATAGGCAGATTGAATATCATATTAAATATGATTTTATTAGGATTGTTTGTGTATCGTTCGCTAAATTTATCTGGAGAAACACCTGCTGTTTCTGAGAAAGGTATTGGGATGTTTCTACCTGTACTTGCTATCGTGTTTTTAGTTTTGGCTAATAAGGCGATCAAGAAAGATGAAGATCTTGTAAAATCTGTGGACAGATTGAGGTAATCCTATAATTTTTTATTTATTAGTGCGAAGAAAACCCGAATTTTGTTTCGGGTTTTTTTGTGATTTGTTAAAATACTAAGAATTAATATTATTCGTTGTAACAATTTATTACATTTCAAATAAATCCAATTTCAAAATTTTGTAAGAAATAATAAATATAAAATCAAACTAGTAACTATTATTTTTTATATATTTGATAATATTAAAACTTTATGTCTCATAGAATAAGAATCCATCTTGCTGATGACCATCAAATATTAATTGATGGTATTAAAACACTACTACACACCAACCCCAATTTTGAAGTTGTTGGTTTCTCTATAAACGGATCAAATCTCTATGAGGAAGTCGTTCAAAACAATTCAGACATATTAGTTCTAGATATCAATATGCCCGAAAAAGATGGTATACAAGTCATAAAAGAGTTTGCATCAAAAGGATTTCCTTGTAAAATAATAATTTTATCCAGCCATGATGATTTACGAATCATTAAAGAAGTCATGAAATTAGGCTCAAGTGGCTATTTGACCAAAAAATGCGCAGGAGAAAACATTGTTGAAGCCATACAAGCAGTACATAACGGTGAAGAATATTTTTGCAGATCAGTTCGTGAAAAAATCTTTAACTCGGCCACAAAAGAAAACCCCAAATTAAACAAACTAGATCAAAACGGAGAATTTATACTAACAGATAGAGAACTCGAGATTATAACATTAATTGCTCTTGAATTTAGCGGAAAAGAAATCAGCGATCAACTTTTCATCAGTATGAATACTGTAGAAACGCACCGTAAAAATATTATGAAAAAATTAAATGCAAAAAACTCTATCAGCTTAGTTAAATATGCACTCAAAAACAAGCTAATAAAAGCCTAAAATTTTATCAAAATACTATTTTAATAGCCTAAATAATGGATTTTAAACGCAATAAATAATTAAAGTAGCATGTTAAACAAGCAAATCTCAATTCTCTTTTTTTTCATTTTAATTACCCTACCTACTTCCTTATTGGCAGAAGACAAACCCTTAACAATCAAGGATGTTACTATGATTACAAACAGAGCTATTTTGCTCATGAGAGAAGGCAATTATGAAAAATCATTAATACAATCAAGATTTGCTCTTAGCAAGGCTATTCAATTAAAAAACGACTTCTTAATTGCCTTTTGCTACAATACTATTGCTGCAAATTTTGATGAATTTTCAGAGACTGATAAAGCATTTTACTACTATAATAAAGGTTTAACATATGCTAACAGAACAAATAATGATGTTTTAAAAAACAACTTACACAACAATTTGGGAAACATTTATTGTTTTGACAAAAAACAATATAAAAAAGGTATTTATTACTACAAAAAATCATTAGAGTACAGTACTAAAATTAATGATGTTTATCAAATTCTATTCACTAAACTCAATATTACCTGGGCATACTTTGATATTGGTGATTTTAAAAATGGCTATCCCTATCTAGATTACATTAATAAAAACCATAAAAAGGATGGAGATGCATCTACTATTGTGGCCATAAATATGCTTAACGGAATGTATTATTCTAGTATTAACGATACTAAAAAAGCCACATACTTCTTTGAAAATGCCATTAGATTAGGGAACCAAGGTAACGAAAAATCAGATTTATCATTTTCCTACCATGAATATTCTAAATTTTTAATAAAAACTGGAAATTATAAAAAAGCATATTCTCACCTTGACTCTTACATTAAATTGACCGAGGAATTAAAAGACGAGGAAAAGCTGAAAAAAGCAAATGTAGCCGGAATAAATCTTGAAATTGACGAGTACAAACGTGAAATTGACAAAATTGAAAATGAATTCAAAACCAAACAAATAGAATTATTAGAAGAACAATACCGAAATAAAAAAATTGTAATTGTTGTAGCTATAATCCTGCTACTAATCTCTTTAGTCTTTTACATTTTAACTTTAAATGCAAAGCTAAAACACAAAAATAAAATCAAAGATTTACAAAGTAAGGTTCAAGAAAACATATTAAATGCCTCAATTAATGGTCAAGAATTAGAACGAAAGAAAATTGCAGCTTTTTTACATGATAATATAAGTGCTCTATTGTCATCCGCAGGAATGCAATTACAAGCTTTTACAAATCAAACACAAAATTCTCCTATTGAAATTACTAAAACAAAACAAATCCTTGAAAATGCTCACGATCAAGTTCGGGATTTATCCCATGAATTAATGCCTTCTCTACTTGTTCGTTTTGGGCTATTTGATGCTCTTGAAGATTTGTGCGAGAAGAATACAAATTCTATACTGAATTTTGTTTTTAACAATTCAGTAGATCGAAATACACGTTATGAAGAAGATTTTGAAATGAAAATCTATTTCATCATTATGGAACTCATAAACAACACTATCAAACACAGTAAAGCCAGTCAATCTATTGTATCTATTGACGAAAATAATGATAGTTTGCAAATAAAAATTATAGATAATGGGAAAGGATTTGATTCTTCTAATTTTCATATTCTTGAAGGTTTTGGTATAAACCAAATCAAATCTAGAATCAACAACTTGAAAGGGATTTTTTATATAGATTCAAAACTCAATTGGGGTACAACCGTGAGCATTGAAGTACCCATACACTACCATAAAAAAAATTCTAACCCCGTTTACCCAACTCAATAATTTCCATATCCTTAATTTTATCTCCATCTATTACAAAGCGCAACATAGTGCGTACTTGATGAAAACCACTCACTCCAGCTGCTCCTGGATTAAGGTGTAGTAAATTGTGTTTTTTATCAAAAATCACTTTTAAAATATGGGAATGACCACAAATAAATATTTTCGGAGGATTTACAAGTAGTTCTTCCCTAATATTCGCATTATACTTCCCTGGAGAACCACCAATATGTGTAATCCACACATCAACTCCTTCACACATAAATCGGTTGTGTAATGGAAATTCCATTCGGGCCTGCGCATCATCAATATTACCATAAACAGCACGCAAAGGTTTTACTTTTTGCAACGCATCTGTAACAATGAGGTTACCTATATCGCCAGCATGCCACACTTCATCAGCTTGGTCCACATATTTTAAAATGGCATCGTCTATATGACTGTGCGTATCCGAAAGTAAAAGGATTTTTTTCAATTTAATTTTTTTTTAGAAGCTTTATCCAGTTATTCGCTTTATTCCAGATCAAAAAAATTACTACTAAAAAGCCTTGTTTTTTAAAATCGGGAGATACCGCGGCTATCTGGGCCAGAAATTTTGGTAAAAATAGCCATTCTTGGTTCAATAATGAAATCGAATTCATTCTTAACAAACTTTGGCAGTTTGTCATTTCCTAGCACAAAAATTAATAAGTATCTTTGTCACATCAAAAAAAAACTGTTGAGATATTTCGTTAAATTTGCATACAATGGCACGCATTACCACGGTTGGCAATTTCAGCCTAATGCAGCCTCTGTTCAAGAAACCATGAACAAAGCCTTTTCGGTATTGTTAAACACACCCTTAAATCTTATGGGTGCAGGAAGGACTGATACTGGAGTTCACGCCAGAGAAATGTATGCTCATTTTGACATAGAAAAATCATTTGATAAAACAAGCTTGATTCACAAACTCAAC
Organism: Flavobacterium sp. GNP011; assembly: GCF_056428925.1. Taxonomy (NCBI): domain Bacteria; kingdom Pseudomonadati; phylum Bacteroidota; class Flavobacteriia; order Flavobacteriales; family Flavobacteriaceae; genus Flavobacterium; species Flavobacterium sp. GNP011. The sequence goes on from NZ_JBWJVJ010000008.1 coordinate 71,150, forward strand.
TCTTATTTACCTAAAGACATTGTAATTTATGACCTAATAGCAGTTCATGATGATGCACATACTAGGTTTGACGCAACTAAAAGAACTTACGAATATCACATTCATACTTTTAAAGATGTATTTTTACAAGATAAGAGTTGGTACTTTCATCAAACGTTAGATATTGAACTCATGAATCAAGCAGTACAAATACTTTTTAAACATACTGATTTTCAATGTTTTTCAAAAGTAAACACTGATGTAAACACATTTGATTGTACTATTTATGAAGCGCATTGGACACAAAAAGACAACAATTCGTTAGTTTTTACCGTTTCGGCAAATAGGTTTTTACGCAATATGGTGCGTGCCATAGTAGGTACTTTGATCAATGTAGGGTTGCATAAAATTTCACTAGATGATTTTACATCCATTATTGCTAGTAAAAACAGAGATAAAGCTGGGATTTCGGTTCCAGCACATGGTTTGTATTTAACCAAAATAGAATACGATTATATCAAGCAATAGCCCTTATTACTTAACTAGACTTTTATTTTCGTAGGAGTTCAGTGAATTGTACTTGTAACGAATAGCAGACACGAGCAAAGCGAATTGACAAAGTAAACAGCTCCAAAAAATAATATGAAAGCAAAAGCATTTGATACTAGATTATTTAAAAGAATATTAAAATTTACAAAACCCTATCAATGGCGTTTTAATGGAGTGGTTATTTTTGCCATTTCATTGTCAATATTCGCAGCGTTACGACCGTATTTATTGAAACAAACCGTTGATGGTTACATTGCTACGCAAGACAAGCAAGGATTATTGATTTATGTAATCTTAATGGGAATTGTGCTATTGCTAGAGGTGTTTTCACAGTTTTATTTTGTGTATTGGGCCAACTGGTTGGGTCAAGACATTGTAAAAGACATTCGTACCAAACTGTTTCAGCACATTTTAAGTTTTAGAATGAAATATTTTGACCACGTTCCTGTGGGACAACTCGTTACGCGATCCGTTTCTGATATCGAATCTATTGCTAGAATTTTTAGTCAAGGGTTATTCATGATTATCAGTGACTTGATGAAAATGATTGTAGTTCTGGGTTTTATGTTTTATATGAACTGGACCCTAACTTGGATTGTGATTGTCGCCATGCCAATACTGGTTTTTGTAACGAGGATATTCCAAAAGAAAATGCAAGTTGCTTTTGAGGAAGTGCGTACTCAAATTGCCAATATGAATTCCTTTGTACAAGAGCGAGTTACAGGAATGAAGATTGTTCAACTCTTTAATAGAGAAAATATCGAGTCAGAAAAGTTCAAAGAGATAAATGACAAGCACAAGAAAGCGTGGATAAAAACAATTTTATACAACTCCATCTTCTTCCCTATTGCTGATATCATTTCGTCATTAACTCTTGGTTTTATTGTATTGTATGGAGGAATTAAAATATTAAACGGAGATAATTTCACTACGTTTGGGGATTTATTTTCATACACTATGTTTATTGGAATGTTGTTCAATCCCTTGAGACAAATTGCCGATAAATTCAATGAGATGCAACTGGGAATGATTGCTGCTAATCGTGTTTTTGATATTTTGGACACCCAAGATCAAATACAAGATACAGGTATTCTTGAGGCGCCAATTTTTAAAGGAAATATTGAATTTAATAAAGTTCGTTTTGGTTATATTCCTGATGAAGAAGTCATAAAAGGAATTGACTTAGAAGTAAACGCTGGACAAACAATTGCCATTGTAGGTTCTACAGGTGCAGGAAAATCTACTATTATAAATTTACTGAATCGTTTTTACGAAATCAATAGCGGCTCCATATATATTGATAATCAAAATATTGAAAATTATACTTTAGGTTCTTTACGAAAGCAAATTGCGGTAGTATTGCAGGATGTTTTCCTTTTTGCAGATACTATTTTTAATAATATCACCTTAAATAATCCTGAAATTGATCGCGACCAAGTATTGGCTGCAGCCAAAAAAATTGGAGTGCATGAATTTATCATGAGCTTGCCTGATAATTATGACTTTGATGTCAAGGAACGCGGAGTAATGCTATCCTCTGGTCAGCGCCAATTAATTGCATTCTTAAGAGCTTATGTAAGTAACCCAAGTATTTTAATTCTTGACGAAGCCACGTCTTCTATAGATACCTACTCTGAAGAATTGATTCAACGTGCAACAGAAACCATAACTAAAGGTCGGACCTCTATTGTTATTGCGCACCGATTAGCCACGATTGTAAACGCTGATAAAATTGTAGTGATGGATAAAGGGCTAATCGTTGAACAAGGTACGCATCAAGAACTAATTAATCGTGAAAGTGGTTTTTATAAGAATTTGTACGATTCGCAGTTTTCAGTGGCGAATTGATTTGTTCACAACCGCTTTAACACAGAATCTTAATTCTATATTCCAGCATAAATAAAAAACTTTTTTTTTATTTAAATTTTACAACTTTATAGCAATATTTAATAAAATCTATAGCAGAATTATAGTGTTAATTAAATATAAATTGTAATATTGTTTCGATTTAAATCTTACAAGTTTCTATGAAAACAAAATTATTTTTTTTGCTGTTTTTAGCAAGTTTGAGTACTTATGCACAATACACTTTAATCCCTGATATAAATTTTGAAAACAAACTTATTGCATTAGGTATTGATTCAGGAGTTGCAGATGGGAAAGTATTGACAAACAACATTAACAAATTGACTTCATTAGATGTTTCGTCTAGTTCTATTAGAGACTTAACTGGTATTCAAGATTTTGTGAGTTTGACTTCTTTGAATTTTTTTTGCAATCAATTAACTGCCATAGATATTTCCAAAAACTTAGCTCTGATTACTTTAGATTGTAGCTTTAATAAATTAACATCCTTAGATGTTTCCAAAAATACACTATTAAGTACTTTATATTGTAATATAAATAAATTAACATCCTTAGATGTTTCCAAAAACTTGGCTTTGACTTCTTTAATTTGTAGTCACAATCTACTAACTACTTTAGATGTTGCTAAAAACAGGACTTTAAAAGAATTATCTTGTGAATCAAATGAATTAACCGTAATAGATGTTACCAAAAACGCAGATTTGACTTCTTTATATTGTTCTTCAAACAAACTCGTGAGTTTGAATCTAAAAAACGGAAAAAATACTCAATTGAAAGGTTTTTCTTTTTCGTTAAATCCAAATTTAACTTGTATTGCTGTAGATGATGTTGGTTATTCAAACGCCAATTGGGCGGATGAAAAGAATTATTTTGCTTTTTATTCTCCTTTTGACTGCTCGACAATTACAGCAATTCCAGATGCAAAATTTGAAGAAAAACTAATTACTCTTAGAATTGATACTGATGGCAAAAATGGGATAGTATTAAACAACAGTATAGCAGGTATAACCAATCTGGACGTATCTAATATTGGGATTACCGATTTGACCGGTATCCAAAACTTTATTGCTTTGACCAGCCTTAATTGTTCTGGAAATTTAATACATAAATTGGATATCTCTAAAAACACAGCATTTTTGACTTTAAATTGCGCTAACAATCCAACCTTGACATGCATACAAGTTGCAGATCTTAAGTCTACTACTAATTGGACAATTACCAAAGACCCAATAGCTGTTTTTAATTTAGACTGTACTGTTTACACGTTAATTCCGGATAGCAAATTTGAGGAAAAACTAATCTTCCTCGGTATTGATACAGATGGTAAAAACGGTAAAGTAGCAACTGCTAGAATTGAATCTCTACCTTCGCTAAATGTTTCTTCTAGTTCAATTACCAATTTAACAGGGATTGAAGATTTTAAATCTTTGACTCACTTACAATGTGGTTCAAATCAATTAACCTCCTTGGATGTTTCAAAAAACGTAAATTTGACTGCTTTATATTTTGATTCAAATAAAATAACGTCTATTGATCTTTCTCATAATACATTATTAGAAACTTTAAATTGTTTCTCAAATTCTTTAACCACATTAGATGTTTCTAAAAACGTAGCTTTGACTGATTTATACTGCGGTACAAATCAACTAACATCCTTAAACCTCTCGAATAATACATTATTAAAAGTTTTAGACTGTGATTCAAATTCATTACTAAACTTAGCTGTTAACAAGAACACAGATTTAATTCAGTTATACTGTAGCAATAATCAACTAACATCCTTAGACCTATCGTATAATTCATTTTTATTGATTTTAAATTGTGATTCAAATCAATTAACCTCATTAGATATTTCTAAAAATCTGGATTTAATCAGTATAACTTGTGGTTCTAATCAATTAACCGCATTAGATATTGCCAAAAATGAAGCTTTGACTCAATTATATTGTTATGATAATAAAATAATTAACTTAAATCTTTTACGAAATATTGAGTTAAAAGAGCTTATGTGTGGTTCTAATGAGCTAACAGCAATAGATATAACAAATAATCTAAATTTGGAGGTCTTCGATTGTCAATTCAATAAAATTACAAATCTTGATATTTCTAAAAATCCCTTAATTGTATCAATTGGTTGCGATAACAATCAACTAACATACTTGAATCTAAAAAATGGTGCTAATACCAATTTAGACCTAACATATATTAACTTTGTAAATAATCCTAACCTTAAATGTATACAGGTTGACAACGTCACCTATTCCAATACCAATTGGGCAAATGCAAAAGACACAACATCCTATTATTCAATAGATTGTCAAACCACTGGATTATATACACTGATTCCTGATGCAAATTTTGAAAACAAACTTATTACATTAGGAATTGACTCAGGAACTAATGACGGAAAAATTTTAACTTCAAAAATAAACACCTTAACTTCTTTAGACGTTTCTTATAGTTCTATTACAGATTTAGAAGGAATACAAGGATTTGTAGCTTTGACCTCGTTAAAATGCAATAATAACTATGGCTTAAAAAGTTTGGATGTTTCAAAAAACATAGCATTAACTTTATTAGATTGTTCCAACAATTATTTAGTAACCAGCTTGGATGTTTCCAAAAACACTGAGTTGACTTCATTAATTTGTTATGCCAATAAACTAAATAATTTAGACGTAACTAACAATACCAAATTGACTGAATTGCAATGTTCATCAAATAAGCTAACTGGTTTAAATGTTTCCAAAAACACTGCTTTGACCAAGTTGATTTGTGGCTACAATTACGAATTAAATAACTTGGATGTTTTAAAAAACATAGCCTTATTAAAATTAGATTGTACTTCTAACAAATTAACAAGTTTGGATATTTCAAAAAACGTCAAATTAATCGAATTATGGACTGGTGACAATCAAATAACTAGCTTGAATGTTAATAACAACATAGCCTTAACATCATTAATTTGCAACACAAATCTATTAACAACATTAGATGTATCAAAAAACACAGCTTTAACTAGATTATTGTTTTACAAAAATAAATTAACAACTATCGATATTGCTTCAAATACTGCTTTAGAAACAATGGATTGTAGTTCTAACCAATTAGCAAGTTTGGATGTTTCAAAAAATCTTAAAATGCACTATTTGTATTGTGACATCAATCAATTGACCACTTTGGATGTTTCTAAAAACCCTGTTTTAGGTTTACTAGATTGTAGCAATAACCTTTTAACAAGTTTGGATGTTTCATTAAACACCGAATTATCAAAATTAGAATGCGCTTCAAATCGACTTGATAACTTGAATCTGAAAAATGGTAATAACACACTTTTCGATAGATTTGTAAGTCCAGACCCAAATATCATTATTTACAATGTTGATTTTAGAAATAATCCAAACCTTAGTTGCATTCAAGTGGATGATGCAAACTATTCTAATGTTAAATGGTCTACTCAAAAAGATGCTAGTGCAAATTTCAATACAAATTGCAACTCGTACACCTTAATTCCTGATCCTAATTTTGAAGATTTACTTATTGCTCTAAAGATTGATACAGATGGTAAAAACGGGAAAACTTTCACTTCAAACGTTGTAAATATTACAAGTTTAGACCTATCAAACGCAGGTATTACAAATTTAAAAGGAATTGAAAACTTTACGGCATTAGAGAAATTAATTTGTAAAGGAAATTCAATCTCAACAATAAATCTATCTACAAACTTAGTATTAAAATACTTAGATTGCTCGAACAACCCCCTTGCCTCACTCGATGTAAGAAAAAATAAGTTACTTTTAGAGTTGTATTGTGATGGGACTGTAACCATTACAAAAAGATCAATAATGAGCATGAATCAATTAACAATAATAGATCTATCTAACAACACGTTGCTTACTAACTTAAGTTGTGCGAATAATCAACTGGTCAACTTAGATCTTTCAAAAAACATAAATCTAAAAACAATCAATTGTTCTAATAACAATTTAATTACTTTAGATTTGAATAACAATAATAACACTTTATTAACCACTTTAAATTTTAAAAACAACTCCAAATTATCCTGCATAAAAGTTGATAATACAACCTATTCAATAAACAATTGGTCAGCAGCAAAAGATGCTACCGCTTCCTATTCTTCAACATGCAACACATTAGGAATTGAAGAAACAACTTTTGATAAAATCATTTTATACCCAAATCCTACAAAAGGTGAATTGAATATTTCTAATATTGTGTTGGAAAAAGTAACAATTTATGACAATTTGGGAAAAGTAGTTAAGACAACAAAATTTACTTCAGGCAGTAATGAAAATAGACTTGATTTAAGTGAATTACCAAAAGGTACTTATTACATAACTATTGAAAGTGAGGATAAGCATACCACCAAGAAGATAATAGTTAAATAATTAGCTTTTCATAGACTACTCCAAACAAAAACTTCATTTTCAAATATTTGAAAATGAAGTTTTTGTTTCTGTTTTCAATCTCAATTCACAAAAATTTAATTTAATATATTATAAAATCAACAAATAAATACACTTCTAAACTTATCCCTTTTAAATTTCACAATAATCAAATTAATCCTTAAATTAGCTGAAATTTAAAGGTTAATGTGATTTTTTTGATAAAAGTCATATTTCGGCATTTTAACATACATATCAATAAAAATGAACAACTTGGCATCTTTGCTCTACGGTTAATTGTTTATATTTTTTCATGCGAGACAAATTTAGGCTTTTGACCTTAAACACTTGGGAATAGCTCCAAGTGTTTCTAATTTATCTGTCGCACTTATTAAATGAACTTACAAAACTTTATTTGTTAATATTTTTATATAATTTTAAAATTAACAAGATTGATTATAATCTAGGAGGATGAAAAAACTCGGACTTTGTTTCTTGATTCTACTATTCTATTCGTGTATCCCACTACGAATTGCTCCAAATATTGAGGGTGATAAAATTGTACATGCCAAAAAATTCAAAAAAGACCTTCCAAATTGCTACGGGTTTGTTTTTGAAGATAAAAAAAAGGCTGATGAATTTTACAACTTTATCAATACCAAATACAATTTAAAACACAACAATGTAGATTCAAATGTTCCCATTCTTATTGACAACAAGACTTTTTTTATGTCTTTTTTTGAAAGAGAACGAGTGACAAAAACTCTGAATTTACTTCCAATTGCCGTTGATGCCGGTTTACGAAGCAAAGGGAATGATCCGATCTTTGAGGACAATTATACTTATAGAAATGGGTTTTGGTACATCATTATTTCGGTTAGGGATAAAGAAATCAAGGACTGTCTTGACCCTACTTATACAGATCAAGCAATTGTCACCAAACATTTAAAAAAGCTTAGAGATGAGTATTTTTCGACCACAAATTATGTTGAAGCCTATTTAAAAATGAAATGATTCAGCTGGTGCAAACACCATTGCTAATAAACTTATAAAACGGTTAATTTTTTTTAAAATAAATCCTTAATTTTGCTAACCGAAGAATGTAATTAACAACTTGCTCAAGTGAGTATTTAGCTACTGCCTTTTTATCAATAAAAAAACAAAAAAACTTTACAATGAAATACGATATTATAGTTTTAGGAAGTGGTCCTGGTGGATATGTTACTGCAATTAGAGCATCTCAATTGGGCTTTAAAGTAGCCGTAATAGAAAAAGAGAACTTAGGTGGTGTATGCTTGAACTGGGGATGTATCCCAACAAAAGCCTTACTTAAATCGGCTCAAGTTTTTGATTATTTAAAACATGCTTCGGATTACGGATTAACGGTATCCTCATTTGATAAAGATTTCCCAGCTGTTGTACAACGCAGCCGATCAGTAGCAGATGGAATGAGCAAAGGTGTTCAATTCTTAATGAAGAAAAATAAAATTGACGTTATTGATGGTTTTGGAAAACTAAAACCAGGCAAAAAAGTTGACGTTACTGACAAAGAAAATAAAGTTACAGAATACAGTGCAGATCATATTATTATCGCTACTGGAGCTCGCTCTCGTGAATTACCTAACTTGCCTCAAGATGGTGTAAAAGTAATTGGTTACAGACAAGCCATGACTTTACCAACACAACCTAAATCAATCATTATTGTAGGTTCTGGAGCAATTGGAGTTGAGTTTGCTCATTTCTACAACGCAATGGGAACAGATGTAACTATTGTTGAATTTATGCCAAACATTGTTCCTGTTGAAGACGAAGACATTTCTAAACAAATGGAGCGTTCTATGAAAAAAGCTGGTGTAAAAATCATGACCAACTCTTCTGTAGAGCGTATTGATACCACGGGTGCTGGTGTAAAAGCATTTGTAAAAACAGCCAAAGGAGAAGAAGTTCTTGAAGCTGAGATTTTACTTTCAGCCGTTGGAATCAAAACCAACATTGAAAACATTGGACTAGAGGAAGTAGGAATCGCTACTGATAGAGATAAAATTTTAGTAGACGCTTTCAATTTAACCAATATCCCAGGTTACTACGCCATTGGTGATGTTACTCCAGGCCAAGCTTTGGCTCACGTAGCATCTGCTGAAGGAATTAACTGTGTAGAAAAAATTGCAGGTCTTCATGTAGAGCCAATTGACTATGGAAACGTTCCAGGTTGTACCTATGCTACTCCAGAAATTGCATCTGTTGGATTAACTGAAAAACAAGCTAAAGAAAAAGGATACGAATTAAAAATTGGTAAATTCCCATTCTCAGCATCAGGTAAAGCTAAAGCTTCTGGAACACCAGATGGTTTTGTAAAAGTAATTTTTGATGCTAAATACGGCGAATGGTTAGGATGTCACATGATAGGTGCTGGTGTTACTGATATGATTGCTGAGGCAGTTGTAGCTCGTAAACTAGAAACTACTGGACATGAAATATTAAAAGCCATTCATCCGCACCCAACCATGAGTGAAGCTGTAATGGAAGCTGTTGCTGATGCTTACGGTGAAGTGATTCACTTGTAAAATAAATAAAAGAGTTTCTAAAAAATACTTATTTTAAAATATTTGAAATCCGTTTTGTGAAAGCAAAGCGGATTTTTTTTGTCTAATTTTAAAGTCAATTATGTAACAAATCTCATAAATAATGTAACATCAAACACTTATAATTCTCGAATTTTATATTTTACTATTTCATCTATAAAATCATAAAACTAGAAAATGAAAAACATAACAATAATATCTTCCAGCATACGCACAGAGCGAAAAAGTCACAATGTGGCATTGTACCTTGAAAACTATTTAACAGCTAATAAATTGGTTACATCGGAAATTTTAGATTTAAAAAAATACAATTTTCCATTGTTTGAAGAACGATTCAAAAATTTAGAAAAGCCTTCGGCATCAGTTTTAGAATTCGCTCAAAAAATAAAATCGTCTGATGCAATTATTATTATTACACCAGAATATAATGGAAGTTTACCCGCTAGTTTGAAAAATGTAATCGATTTATTATATGAAGAATGGAGAGAAAAGCCAATTGGACTTTCAACCGTTTCATCTGGCATATTTGGAGGAAATCAATGTTTAACTCATTTACAATTTATTCTTTGGAAAATGAAAGCCACGGTTATTCAAGCAAATTTTCCGGTTCCAAATGTTGAAAAAACCTTTGATGATGAAGGACATCCAATCAAAAAAGAAGAAACTAATAAATTAGCAGATCTATTTTTGAAAGAGCTTATTGAAAATATCAAGTAAGATATACCGTTGATTATAAGTTATTTGATTAAAATATTTTGTAAATGTGGTAATAATGTAAACTAACCTTTTTATTATATAATTTTTTTGAATAGAATTTCTACAACTTTACAATATCAAAAAATTGCCATGCAAACGAATTTAGAAAATCAAGAAGGAATTAATAAAATTAAAGAATTGGCAACGGACATCGACATCTGTCTTTTTTGTAAAAATTGAAGAGTTGACCAAGGCGATTCTAAAAAATCAAGGAGTACGCAAGGAAGGGAAAAGACGATCCAAATATTTCTATTTTAAAAATTAAGCCAAATAACGCTTACTATTGGGATGTAGAAGGCAATGAAATGATTAATTTTTTCAAAATGATAGCATCTGTTGCAACGGGAACAACTCTAGTTGATGCAAAAGAAGGAAACATAAAACTATAAAGACAATAAATTTAACTAAAAAAAAATGGATAGCGAAAAAACAATCTCCGTATTAAACAACCTAATTCAAATCAACAACGATAGAATTGAAGGTTACAAAACTGCATCAGACGAAACTAATGAAGCTGATTTAAAAGCATTATTTTCTGAATTTCAAGCAACAAGTGTAGACATAAACAGCGAATTAAGAAACGAAGTTTCTAGACACGGAGGAACACCAACTGAAGATACACGAATTACTGGAAAGTTTTTTAGAGTATGGATGGATGTAAAGGCAGCTTTAACTGGAAACGACAGAAAAGTAATCTTAGAAAGCTGTGAATATGGCGAAGATGTTGCTAAAAAAACGTACGAAGAAACGTTAGAAAATGAAATTGAAAATCTTTCTTACGAGCAACAAACGATGTTAAAAGATCAGCATTTAAAATTAGTTGAAGATCACAATAAAGTAAGATCAATGGTTGAAGCACTTGGATAAATTTAATTATTTTAAACGCTTTTGTCAAGAGAAGATGGTACACACCAATGAAAATTGGTCCTAACAAAAGCGTTTTATAAAAATTCTAAAATCTATTTTGAAAATTCAAAATAGATTTTAGAATTTTTTTTTAGTTAACAGGAAGTAAACTAATAATAAACGTTTTTTTATCTGTCCAATACAGTATCGATATCTTAATTCTAATTATAATGACTGAACGAAATAAGAATACTTATTTTTTTTAAATCTTGATTCATTAGCATTTCTGAAAGTAATTCAGATTATTTTTGCTTCAATGCTCACAGAAATACATTAATTTATATATTTTTTGTACATTAACAATTATTTACAAAACGTACCCTACTTTCTAAACAAATCTCCTATATCTTTGTAAAACGTGGGCAGGACCACATGATTTAGAACTTATTTTATAAAAATGACACCTGAAAACAAACGATTTTCTACACTATTAAGCGAGAACCAAAACAACAATTGGGTACGAGCCATTGATTCCTCTAAAATTGTCAATTGGATTGATGACTTATTCAAAATTTTATTCCCTGAAAAAGCGCTAGAGACCATTCAAATAGAAGTACTTTTAAACCAAAATAAAGCCGATTTTATTAGTATTTTATCCGAAATTGTAAAGAACAAACCCACAGATGCGATACTTGATGACGCCGAAGCGTTTTATACTACTTTACCACATTTATACGCTAACATGCAGCAAGATGCTCAAGCCATTCTTGACACAGATCCAGCTGCTGATTGTATACAAGAAATCATTAATTCCTACCCAGGTTTTTTTGCAATTGAAGTATATCGAATAGCCAATGCCATCGCAACAAGAACGCCTTGCCTACTTCCCAGAATTTTAACGGAGTATGCACACAGTAAAACCGGTGTAGATATCCATCCGAACGCTACCATTGGAGTTCCGTTTATAATTGATCATGGAACAGGAATAGTAATTGGTGAAACCACAGTAATAGGAAAACATGTAAGTGTTTACCAAGGTGTAACACTAGGAGCCTTGCAAGTAGAAAAAAGTATGCAAGAAAAAAAACGACACCCTACTGTTGAAGATCATGTTATAATTTATGCTAATGCAACCATTTTAGGAGGCAGTACCATTATAGGAAACCACAGTATTATAGGCGGAAACACATTTATCACAAAAAGTGTAAATCCGTATTCATTTGTTATGCAGTCTAATAAAAACACAGTTTTAAATCAACTAGAAACAAAGGATATTAATTTTTTCTCCATATAAATTATGACAAAATTCAACAACATACTCGACACAATTGGCAATACGCCACATGTAAAAATCAATCGTTTGTTTGGTAACAACCATGATATTTACATTAAACTAGAACGCGCTAATCCTGGTGCAAGCATCAAGGATAGAATTGCACTTGCCATGATTGAAGATGCCGAAGAAAAAGGGTTACTCAAAGCAGGTGGAACCATTATTGAGGCCACATCAGGTAATACCGGAATTGGTTTAGCTATGGTTGCAGCCGTAAAAGGATACAAATTAGTATTAGTGATGCCAGAATCGATGTCAATAGAAAGACGTAGACTCATGAGTTTGTATGGTGCCGAGTTTGTACTTACACCTCGAGAAAAAGGAATGAAAGGAGCACTAGAAAAAGCACAAGAACTGGTTGCTGAATCGGCTAATGCATGGTCTCCACTTCAGTTTGAAAACCCTGCAAATATTGAAATTCATAAAAAAACTACTGCACAAGAAATCATAAAAGCATTCCCTGAAGGCTTGGATTACTTGATTACTGGTGTAGGAACGGGAGGACATATTACAGGTTGTGCCGAAATACTAAAACAACATTTCCCAAATCTTAAAGTTTATGCAGTTGAGCCAGAAGCTTCTCCTGTAATAAGTGGTGGAGCTCCTGCTCCACACCCTATTCAAGGCATTGGTGCTGGATTTATTCCTAAAAATCTTCATACTGATTTATTAGATGGAACAATTCAAGTGAGCAAAGACGAAGCATTCACTTACGCACAAAGGGCTGCAAAAGAAGAAGGAATGTTTATAGGAATATCATCAGGGGCATCACTTGCAGCTGTGGCTAAAAAACTTCCTGAAATTCCTGAAAATGCAAAAGTGCTAACTTTTTGTTACGATACAGGTGAACATTATTTAAGTATTGAAGGCTTATTTGTTTAAATAAAATTCTAGAAACCGATTTACGTTTGTAAATCGGTTTTTTTATTCTAGTTTATAAATTTTAATTGTTAAAATTAACATTAAATACGCTTATTTCACACCTAAATTCGAATTTTTAAAGATTTATAACCAAGAAAATAATTAATAGTTAAACCTTTTTAAAAATCTTAAGTCATAGAAAAAAAACTATTATGAAAAATTTTATTTTAATACTATGTATTGTATTAGTAAGCAGCTGTAGCAATAATAATGAAGTCGTTGATCCAACTCCTTCTACTGAAATGTATTTTCCGTTAAATACAAGTTCCAACTGGGAAACAACTTCAAGTGCTAGTTTAAATTGGAATCAAAGTGCAATACAGCCATTAAAAGATTTTTTAATCCAAAAAAACACAAAATCTTTTCTAATTCTTGTAAACGGAAGAATAGTAATGGAGGAATATTTTAATGGTCATACAGCAATAGATACATGGGAATGGAATAGTGCGGGTAAAACACTTGTAGCAACTACAACAGGTATAGCTCAGCAAGAAGGTCTAGTAAACTTGAATACCAAAGTATCTAATTACCTGGGTACGGAATGGACAAGTATGCCTTTACCTAAAGAAGATCTTATCCAAGTTCGTAATTTATTGACCATGACTTCAGGAAATGATGATAGTAAACAATTTATGATAAAATCAAATATAACTTACATTGCTGATGCCAATACTCGATGGGCTTATAGTAATGTTTTTCAGAAATTAACTGATGTGATTGCAAAAGCTAGCAATAAACCATTTGAAAATTATTTTAATGAAAAATTAAAAAATAAAATTGGTATGGATGGCTTTTGGAATTTTGGAGCTATTTTCACAATATACCATAGTACAACAAAAAGTATGGCGCGATTTGGACTATTAGCATTAAATAAAGGAAAATGGAATAATGAAACAATTGTAAACGAATCTTTTTTTAACGAAAGTGTAAAGACATCTCAAAATATAAATCCATCTTACGGCTACTTATGGTGGTTGAACGGTAAAACGAATGCTATGATTCCTGGTGAGCAAACCGTATTTCAAGGTTCACTTGTACCTAATGCACCTGCTGATATGTATGCAGCAATGGGAGCAAGCGATCAAAGAATTTATGTTATTCCAAGTAAGAAAATGGTAATCGTTAGAATGGGAAATGCTTCAGACCCAACAAATCCTAACTTTGCAGTTTCTGGTTTTGACAATGCCCTTTGGAGTAAAATAAATGCTGTTATCAATTAAAAAATAACTTTTCAAAAATCATTCGTATCAAAAAATATATTTCTATCTCAAAACATTTATTACTTTGTAGTTAAAATCAACTTTTTTTATTTTAATTTGTTTTAGTTTGAAAGACAAACAATTAAAAATTCAAATTAGGTAACAAAAATTATTGATTTTAACATGAATGTTCAAATATCCAAAAATTTTAAAAAAAGCACCAATAAAGCTGTTTTCTCTGTAATTTTATTTATCCTCGTTTATGTAATCATTTTAGTGATTGCAATAGGATTAACCATAGCATGTGTTACTGGTGGTATATTTATAATCATCACAAAACCAATGTTATTTACCTTCGGTTTAGGCGCAGGACTAGCAAGTTTAGGATTCTTAATATTGGCATTTTTATTCAAATTTACATTTAAAAAACACAAAATAGATAGAAGACATCTTACTGAAATTACAGCTCTAGATGAGCCAAAGTTATTTGAGTTCATTGCCGATATTGTTGCCGAAATTGACACTGATTTTCCTAAAAAAATATACCTTTCAAATGAGGTAAATGCTTCCGTTTTTTATGATTCAAGTTTTTGGAGTATGTTTTTTCCAATCAAAAAAAATTTACAAATTGGTGTTGGTCTAGTAAACACAACCACTGTTCAGGAATTCAAAGCGATTATGGCACACGAATTTGGTCATTTTTCTCAAAAAAGTATGAAGGTAGGAAGTTATGTATACAATGTTAACCAAGTAATTTTTAATATGCTTTATGACAATGAATCATTTGATAAAATGATCCAAAAATGGGCAAGCATAAGCGGGTTTATAACCTTTTTTGTAGCAATTGCTGAAATAATTATTGGACTCATACAATGGGTTTTAAAAAAAATGTATGATTACATTAACCTAAATTACTTAGCATTATCAAGAGAAATGGAATTCCATGCTGACGAAGTTGCTGCTCATGTTGCAGGTTTTAAAGCCGTAAAAGAATCTTTACTTCGAATGGATTTAGCAGATCATTCCTATAATTGTGTTTTGCAATTTTATGAAAGTAAAATTCAAGATAAAATAAAAAGCAAGAACATATACCACGAACAACATGTTGTTTTAAAATTTTTATCTCAAGAATATGCGCTTAAAATAGAAAATGAATTACCTCTAGTGAGTCCACTAGATTTTAGCAGGTTCAATAAATCTAAATTAATTATTAAAGACCAATGGGCTTCTCACCCAAGTAATACAGAGCGAATTTCATATTTAGAAGAAAATGCGGTAATTGAAAAAAGTGATAATACAGTTTTGGCTAATTCATTATTCAAAAACTCCGAAGAAATACAAGAGAAAATGACTCAAAATATTTTTGAGAATATAGAAAATTCAAATCTTCTAACAGCATTTAGTACCGCCGAATTTGAATCAGAATTTATTCAAAATTTCGAAAAAAATTCTTTTGACAAAATCTATAATGGCTATTATGACAATAAAAACCCTAATCTTTTTGATATCGATTCTCTTGAAATAGTAGAAAAAAATCAAGATTTTAAATCTCTTTTTAATCCTGAAAAAATAGATCTTGTTTATGATTATTTCGCATTAAATAACGACAAAAATACATTAGAAGACATTGAAAACAAAAATATTAACATCAAAACATTTGACTTCGAGGGTATAAAATTCAAATCAAATGATACTGTTACAATACTTCCCAAAATTAACTCAGAACTAAATGAACTAGAAACTAAAATAACAAAAAACGACATAACTATTTATTGCTACTTTCATCAACAAGCAGCAAAAAAAGGGATTCATGAATTGTTAAAAAATAGTTATAAAACTTTATTTAAAAACTACACGGTACTTGAAAGAAGGCAAGAACTGTATAAAAACCTATTAGAAACAACACAATTTTTAAGCTTGGTAACTCCATTTGAACAAATTAAAATAAATTTAGACCAACTCAAAACATTTGAAATTGAATTAAAAAATGAAATCATTCAATTACTAGAAAGTGAAATTATGCAATCAGAGATAAAACCATCTAGTAAAGAAAATTTAGAAAATTATATTAAAATTGATTATACCTATTTTATAAACAATCAATATATAAACCATGAACTTAATGTTTTAATGACTGCTATACATGATTTTTGGTATTACAGCTCTAGAAGTGTTTTTTTAGAAAAGAAAAGCCTATTAGAATTTCAAAAAGAACTTCTTTAACCTTAAAACACATTCTATAACGCTTTGATCATCAACAACTTTAAATTTTGTTTAATTTTTTGTTAAATAAGTTAAACAAGACCTTATTATGTTTACATTTGAGTATCTTAATTTAATTAAACTAAAATATTTAAAATGAAATTAGTAAAAGCAATTGGTGCTATGGCACTTTTAGGAGTTATTACAACTTCTTGTGGAGAAAAGAAAATTGCAGAAACAGCAGGAACCACCGACACAACAACAGTTGCAGTTGATTCTGCTGCAGTTGTTGAAACACCAAACATTGTAGGTGTAGCAGCTGGAAATGCCGATTTTTCTACATTAGTAACTGCAGTAAAAGCAGCTGGATTAGTAGAAACATTGAGTAGCGAAGGTCCATTTACGGTTTTTGCACCAAACAATGCCGCATTTGATAAATTACCAGCTGGTACAGTTGATGGGCTATTGAAACCAGAAAGTCTTGATAAACTGAAAGCGGTATTAACGTATCATGTAGTATCTGGAAAGTTTGATGCAGCAGCAGTAACTGAGGCCATTAACAAAAATAATGGTAAGTTTATCGTTACAACTGTTCAAGGTGGTACTATTGTATTGAGTTTAAAAGATGGTAAAGTAATTTTGACAGATGCAAATGGAGCAACTTCAACAGTTGTTCTTGCTGATGTAGCTGCGTCTAATGGTGTTATTCACGCTATTGACTCAGTGGTTATGCCTAAATAATTATTGATTCATTACAAATCTTAAAACCGCTGCAATGTTAAAATTGCAGCGGTTTTTTTATTTTTTTTAATGAATTTTCGTCACATTTATAATTTTTATTCGATATGCGTATAATATTTACAAAAATTTAGCATTCATTCATTAAGTAAATAAAAAAATAATTTAATTTTGGTAATAAATTATAAGTAACGTATGAGTTATCTCAAAACCGAATTATACGAATTAATCAAAAAAGATAACTCTGTATTTGATTTTATACAAGAAACTGCTCTTGACGGACTGACATATTGGGATATTGAAAATCCCAATCACAACTACATGAACCCTAAGTTCTGGTCAACACTTGGTTATAATTATAACGAACTACCTAGTAAAATCAAGTCATGGAAAGATCTATTTAACAAAGAAGATTTGGAGTTACTTCAAGAAGTAATTCGTACAAATTCTATAGATTTTGTTTACGAGCAAATTTGCAGATTTACCCATCAAAACGGGTTTACAGTTTGGATGAAATGCAATGGTAAAATCATTCAAAGCCCAGAAGGAAATGGTTTGCGGTTACTAGGAGCTCATATTGATATTACATACCTAAAAGAACAAGAGCTTTTACTTGAGAACTGCAATTCAGCAGCGAGAATTGGGTACTGGGAATATGACATTAAGGCCCAAAAAATTCATTGGAGTAAAATAACTAAAGAAATCCATGAAGTAAGTGAAAACTATATACCTAATCTTGAAACGGCTATATATTTTTATAAAGAAGGTGAAAATAGAGACACTATAAATCTTGCGATTCCTAACGCTATAAAATATAACGCCCCTTTTGATCATCGATTGCAGATAATTACTGCAAAAGGAAATCACCGCTGGATTAGAACTATTGGGCAAACTGTATTTATAGATGGAAAGTGTACTAAAGTATATGGTACATTTCAAGATATAACTATTGAAAAGAATGCTAAAATTGAATTAATAAAAGAGAAAGAAAAGCTACAAAGTGTTCTTGAAGGAATCAACCTAGGAACATGGGAATGGAATATTCAAACAGGAGAAGTAATTTTTAATAATCGTTGGGCAGAAATTATAGGCTACACACTTGAGGAATTACAACCCATAAGCATACAAACTTGGGTTGACTTCGCACATCCTGATGATTTACTCCAATCTCAAAAAATTCTTGAAGAATGCTATAGTAAAAAGCGCGATTTTTATCATTGTGAATGCAGAATGAAACATAAAAATGGGGAATGGGTTTGGGTTTTAGATCACGGAAGAATAATAAACTGGACTGATGAAGGACTACCCTTAATGATGTATGGTACTCATACTGATATTACCGAAACTAAAAAAACATTTGAGAGAAATAAATTATTTATAGAACAAACCCCTACCGCTATTGCAATGTTTGACACACAGGTGAAATACATTGCTTCGTCTGAAAAGTGGATTACTGATTATCGTTTACAAGGTCAAAACATAATTGGCCAATCACATTATGATGTATTCCCCGAAATAGGTGAGGAATGGAAAAAAATACATCAACAATGTTTAACTGGTGAAACTCACAAAAGGGATGAAGAAAAATTTGTTCGGTTAGATGGTTCATCACAGTGGATAAGATGGGTAGTTAAACCTTGGTACACCGATTCAGAAAAAATAGGTGGATTAATTATGCTCACAGAAGACATCACTGAAAGAAAAAAAATTCAAGAACAACTGTTAGTAAGTGAAGAGGCTTTTCGAGGTAATTTTGAGAGTGCCGCTATTGGTATGGCATTACTCAATGTATACGGGCAATGGATAAAAGTGAATAAAAACTTATGCGAAATTACAGGATACACTAATGAAGAGTTAATGCAACTCACTTTTCAAGACATTACTCATCCAGATGATTTAGAAGAAGATCTTGCTTTACTAAAAGAACTTGTAGAGGGTAAAATAAATTTTTACCACCTTGAAAAAAGATATATTTGTAAGAATGGAACCATTGTATTTGTAATATTAGCAGCGTCAATTGTAAGGGACTCTGAAAACATCCCCTTGTATATCATATCTCAAATCATAGATATTACATCCCAAAAAAATGCTGAAAATAAATTAGAACAAGCCGTATCAAAACTTCAAGGAATTCTAGATGCTAGTACACAAGTTGCTATAATAGAAACTAATCTTGATGGTATTATTACAACATTTAATACAGGTGCCGAAAATCTTTTGGGATTCAAAAAAGAAGAAATAGTTAATCTAAAAACACCTGAAATAATTCATTTACAAGAAGAAATTAAAGCGCAGCAAGAAAAATTATTTCTTCAAAAAAATATTAACTGCAAAGGTTTTGAAGTTTTTACCCATGATCTTCATAAAGGTAAATTTGAAACTAGCGAATGGACTTATGTAAAAAAAGATAGTACCCATTTCCCTGTCCAGCTCACCATTACTGCCATAAAAAAGGACAATACGATTACAGGCTATCTATTTATAGCTGTTGACATAAGTAGCATCAAAAAAGTAGAAAATGAAATTCAGTCGCTATTGTTTGTAACAAAGGATCAAAACGAACGATTGAAAAATTTTGCGCATATTGTTTCTCATAATTTAAGATCCCATTCAGGTAATATTGCTATGATGTTAGATCTACTTTTGTATGAGAATCCTACATATGCCGATAATGAAATCATTCAACTTCTAGATTTGGCATCAAAAAATTTAAAGGATACTATTGGACATCTAAATGAAGTGGTAATTATGAATACCACTATAACAGAGAACATAGCACCTGTTAATTTAAGTGATGCAATTGAAAACAGCATAAACAATATACAAATTTTAGCTAAAAATGCACAAGTTAATATCCAAAATGAAGTAAAAAGTGATGTGTTTATTTTAGGTATTCCAGCATATGTAGAGAGTATCTTGTTGAATTTTTTATCTAATTCAATAAAGTACAAATCCGATAATAGACAAGCCTACATCAAGCTTACTGCTACAATAGAAAATGAGACACTAATACTAAGTATTGAAGACAATGGACTAGGAATTAATTTAAAACAAAACGGAGATAAGATTTTTGGAATGTATAAAACTTTTCATAAAAATGATGATGCGCGAGGTATTGGCTTATTTATCACAAAAAATCAAATAGAAGCTATAGGTGGTAAAGTTAGCGTTTCTAGCGAAGTTGACAAAGGAACCACTTTTAAATTATATTTTCAAAATGCCTAAAATAGATATTGCTTGTATAATAGATAATGACCCAATCTTTGTTTTTGGTGCTAAAAGAATTATGGAAATTGCAGATTTTTGCACTAGTTTCATGATTTTTAGAGACGGCAAAGAAGCATTTGATAAATTAAAAACAATAATTCATACAGATGGAAAACTCCCTGATTTAATCTTACTGGACTTAAACATGCCCATCTGGAACGGTTGGCAGTTTCTGGATGAGTTTATCAAAATTCCAATAAAAAAAACAATTACTATCTATATTATGACCAGTTCAATTGACCCCACTGATATTGAAAAGGCAAAAAAATATAACGAAATTTCAAATTACAGTATTAAACCAATTACTCTTATTGAATTAAAAAAAATGATTGAATAAGATTTCTTTTTAAAGTACAATACATTTTATAGAGTTGAAAGTGCTGCAATAAAAGCGTCAACATCTTGTATGGTATTATAATGACTAAAAGAAACTCTCAAACTTGGTAATACTAAATCAGATTCACTTAAAAGTTCTGCCAAAACATGGGAAGGCTTAATACTTCCAGATTGACAGGCGCTTCCCCTAGATACCGCAATACCTTTCATGTCTAAATGAAACAAAATCATAGCAGTTTTATCTTTTGGGAATGGCAATAATATATTTGTAACATTATAAAACCCTGAAAGATCCCCGTTGCATTTTACACCTGGAAAATTTAAATTCAATTGTTCCCATAAATAATCCCTTAATGTTCCAATGTGTTTTTGATCCTTTTCTAAATTTAAATACGAAAGTTCTAATGCCTTAGCCATTCCTGCTATTTGATGTAAGGCTTCTGTTCCTGCGCGCAAGCCTTTTTCCTGCTCTCCACCAAAAAATAAGGGTTGTAGTCCTGAATTTTTTCGAATAAAAGCAAACCCTACTCCTTTTGGACCATGAAATTTATGTGCACTAGCAACAATAAAATCTACTGAAAGTTCCTGTAAATCTAATTTCATTTTCCCTATTGATTGAACTGTATCCGAGTGAAACAATACATTGTGCTCTTTACAAATGATACCCACACGGTTCAAATCTAGCATAGTTCCTATTTCATTATTCACATGCATTAAACTAACTAAAGTCTTTTTATCATCAGCTAAAAGAGTAACTAAATGGGTTAAATCTATTGCGCCATCTGGTTTTAAAGCTACATAATCTACTTGAATTCCGTACTGTTGCTGTAGCGCTAAAACAGTATATAATACAGCATGATGCTCTATTTTACTAGTAATAATTCGTTCTACTTTTAAATCTTTAACAGCTGATTGTAAAATCCAATTATTAGCCTCAGTGCCACAAGATGTAAAGATGATTTCTTGCGCAGTTGCATTTAATTTTTTTGCAATAGCTTTTCTAGACAATTCTAAAACATTTTTGGCACTTCTTCCAAAGCTGTGTGTAGAAGACGGATTACCGTATTCTTGTTCTAGAACGTGTGTCATTTCCTGAATCACCTCAGGACGAAGTGCAGTAGTAGAAGCATTGTCAAGATATACTTTTTGCATTGTAGTTGTTATATTTGAAAGGTTACTCGGCGTTTTTTGAAGTTGAAAATAATTTTCTGTTTTTTTTGAACAATAGTTCTTTATTGAAAACGGTGACAGATAACAAAATTAAGAAATAGGAAAATAATTGAATCTTTTGTACTTGCTCCTGATAATAAAAAACAGCTAATAAAAAATTAATTATCGGATTAATATAAATCATAATTCCCACCGCTGAAGAGTTTATTCCTTTTAAGGCATATAGATTTAAGAAAAGTGGAATGATCGTAAAAAAAACTACAATCATAAACATGCATGTATAAAAAATTGGCTCTGTAGGAACTAGACCACTGTATTTTGGGTAAAAAGGCAGTAAAATAACCGCCGTAAAAATTAACTGAATGGTTAATCCTAAAAACTTATCGATTTTATTATTTTTTCGCTGGCTTACCAAATACAAAGCATACGTTGCAGCAGTAACCAAACTAAAAAAGATATCTTGAAAATGATCAAATGATAGCAAAATACAACTCAAAAAACTAATTCCAACTGCTGCCCATTGCCAAGAACTTAATTTTTCTTTGAGCATAAAAAAGGCCAAAACTGTGGTTAGAATAGGGCATATTAAATAGGCTAAAGAAGCAGCATTTACGCTTACATGATTCATTACAAAAATATAAACAAACCAGTTTGAAGATAAAAAAAAGCCTCCGCCCAAAGTAAGCCAAATTACTTTTTTTTGCTCCTTAGGTGCTAATTGCTTGAAACGATTCCAATTTTCAGAGATTATTTTTTTTCGAAAAAAAATATTAATTAAAACCATCGTAATTACACTGAAGAAAACACGATAAAACAAGATATCTAGTGATGGATAAAGATGTAACGGTTTAAGTGCGAAACTGAAAAACCCCCACATAAAAAAAGCAAGGAAGGCAGCCGAATAATATTTATTTAATCTCATTGATGAAAAAATGAAATACAAAGATACTCTTTTCTTAAAGTAATACAGCTTTAAAAACTCATCAAGTTGGGCTATGAACGCAGAAGCTTTCAAAAAACACTGCCTTAAAATCATGTTAAAAATATGTTTTTTAAATTACAATGCAACTAGAACCCATTAAAAATTCTATTTTTGTTTCAAATTATTGAACATGAAAAAAATTTTCAGCATATTCTTTTTAACGGCTATTTTACACAGTTGTGATGACGGTGATTTAACACAGGAAACTATTAACTTCGATTCGGTTACTGCACAAAAATGTAGCACTACAAACATTATTTATAAAGTTAAAGAAAACGAAGCCTTACTTATTGATGCATCAGGAATTCAATTCCCTACTGAGGAAAGCACTCAAGAAATAGACATTAATTCTACAAATCGTGTAATTTATCGTTTTTACAACGGGACGGTAACCTCTGCAACATTATGTGAAACTATACCTCCTGCAAATCCTATTGTTGTTGACGATTGGATTGCAACAGGTGGAAAAATGGTTATTACCACAAAAGCCGTAAAACCATTAAACCAAACTGATAATAGTACCAGAATAACTGGATACAGCCACAACATTACATTTAAGAACATAACCTTTAACAAAGGAAATGGCACTCAGGTGTACGATACATTTACCTTTGGAGACTTTATTATCACTAATACCCCACCTCCTTTGGCATTCAATAAAGTATTGAATCAATGTCCAACTACTAAACAGTTACACGATAAAAATAAAAGTGAAGCCTTAATACTAGACATTGACCCCGCTTTAATTAAAAATGAAAGTACACCCTTAAACACTCCTCGCGTAGCACTAATAAGCAATACTGTAAACAAACTCACTTACAGACTGTTTGGCGGGGTATTGTCAGACAGTTATTTTTGCAACACTACTTATCCTGCTACACCTAATGTAACTGAAGAATGGATAGCAATTACTGGTGTTGTTAATACTAGCGGTACCATTGAGGTTACTACAACAACATTTGGAACGGGGTTTAAGCATACAATTGTTCTAAAAAAGGTAAAACTAAAAAAAGGAACAAATGATTTTAGTCTAGGTGACAATTACATTTACGGAGAGTTACAGACTACAAATTAGTTTTCAAAATAAGGTAGATATTATTTGATACAAAAAAACCCAATTCTAGCAGTACATATAAATTACTTTTAGAATTGGGTTTTACTTTTTATGACCAACTTACCATTTTACATGGCACTTTGCTTGATATATACTTCGGTGGCACCTAAACCATATTTTTGATAATTACCATCCTGAAAAGCAATATTATCATAGCGACCAAGTAGAAAATCAAGTTCTGCTTTTAAGATACCCTCTCCTACTCCATGAATAAAAACTATTTTTGGAATTCTGTTTTTAATGGCAAATTCAATGTGTCTTTTGGCTGTTTCAGTTTGTAAGGTCAAAATATCATAATTAGACATTCCTCTTTTATTAGGTACTAATTTTTCTATATGCAAATCAAACTCTGGTGCAGAAATTTCATTTTTAGATTTTTTTTCTTTTACAAAACTACGCGGTTTTGGTATCTCTTTTTCTTTTTTAATTTCAGCTACATCTATCTTTCTAATAGTATCTAGTAAATTACTACTCTCGCTTACTTTAATCAATTCATTGGCAAGAAATGCCATTGTAAAACCATCTTCGGTTTCTATTGTCACACGATTTTCTTGTACAGAAAGAACAACACCGTTAATGGCATCATCAAGAACCGAAACTTTATCTCCTTTATTCAACATTATCATCCTTATTTTCTTGATTCTTACTCGGTGTTTTAGCACTTAATTGCATCATTCCCATCATAAAAACTACAATAGCAACAGCCATTACATAAATGTTTTTATTAGCACTTACTTGTTCGTACAAAGCCACCACAATGGCTACTATCATAATAGGAATTATAAATTTTTTCATTTTCTAATATTAATATTCAAAAGTAATCATTTTTAAATTGCTCTTTTTAATTTGTAAAAAGTTTATTGTTTATTTGTAAAGTTGTAAAAAAGAAAAAAATTGAATTTAGAAAAATACATGCTCCCTTGTTTAAGTAAAACAATCCTTGGAATTGAATGTTTGGGTTGTGGCTTTCAGCGTGCATTTCTTCTTTTGATACAAGGTGATTTTACAAAAGCTTTTAAAATGTATCCAGCAGTATTTACCTCATTACTATTTATACTTTGTTGTGTTTTAAGTTTTTTGGACAAAAAAAGAAAATATAGTACCCTAATTATTACAACGGGAATCATAAATGGTGTTTTTATGATTGTAGGTTATTATTTCAAACATTTTGAAACGATCTTTTTGATGTAAAACAGGACTGAAATAATGGTTAACACGGGTAAATTTCTGCGGCAAAAACATTAATTATTTAACAAAGTTTCCCAATTACACAAACAGGTTTACTTGAATCCAACGCATAATTTTAATTTAGTTCAATATCTTTGCACCACTTTTTTGAACCAAAAAATTTTTTTTTATCGAATGTTCCTCTTTTGCTTTAGGAACTTTCTTTTTTAATAATCCAATAAGCTCATGAAATCATACAAAATACTAGATTTAATAGGTAACACGCCGTTAGTTGAATCTACAAACTTAATTGCCAATAAAAATATAAAACTATTATTGAAACTTGAGGGTAACAATCCTGGTGGAAGTGTAAAAGATAGAGCCGCATACAACATGATCAAATCGGCATTAGAACGAGGAGACATAAAAAAAGGCGACAAACTAATAGAGGCAACTAGTGGAAATACTGGAATAGCACTAGCCATGATTGCACAGTTATTCAATATTGAAATTGAGCTCATACTGCCCGAAGATTCTACCATAGAGCGCACACAAACCATGCGTGCTTATGGAGCAACGGTTATTTTAACTCCAGCGGCAACCGGAATTATTGGCTCTAGAGATTATGCTGATAAAAAAGTTGCTGAAGGTGGTTATATCATGCTCAATCAGTTTGCAAATGATGACAACTGGAAAGCTCATTACAATACTACAGGTCCCGAAGTTTGGAATGATACTGATGGAACGGTGACCCACTTTGTATCTGCAATGGGTACTACAGGAACTATAATTGGCACATCTACCTATTTAAAAGAAAAAAATCCTGCCATTCAAATTGTGGGAGCGCAACCAAGTGACGGTTCGCAAATACCAGGCATTAGAAAATGGCCACAGGAATATTTGCCTAAAATTTTTGATGCCAAAAAAGTAGATACTGTTATTGAAGTTTCAGAACAAGAAGCCAGAGCTATGACCAAACGTTTAGCGCTTGAAGAAGGAATTTTTGCAGGAATGAGTAGCGGCGGATCAGTAGCTGCTGCGATAAAAATTGCTGAAACTTTAGAATCTGGTGTTATTGTAGCAATCATTTGCGATCGTGGTGACCGTTATTTATCTTCGGATTTATTTGATTAATTCTAAAAATCAATACTATCCAATGAAAAAAATTTAGTTTTAATTTAATCAAGACATAATTTTTCAATTGGTTTAATAGAAGTATCATGCATCATGGGGCAAAAAACACAAGCTCAAGACTGGGTCAATTTAAAAAAGTACCAAGAACAAAATTCACAACTTAAACCATCTCCTGCTGGAGAAAAAAGAGTTATATTTATGGGTGATTCCATTACTGAATTTTGGAGCAGAATAAATCCGAGTTTTTTTGAATTAAAACCGTATATCAACCGCGGCATTAGTGGCCAAACAACACCTCAAATGCTCAACAGGTTTAAAGCTGATGTTTTAGATTTAAACCCTGCTGTTGTTGTTATACTGGGCGGTGTGAATGATATTGCTGGTAATACCGGACCAACTACGATCCAAAGGATTGCTACAACTATTTTTGAAATGGTAGCTTTGGCTCAAACCAACAAAATAAAAGTCATTTTATGTTCTGTTTTGCCTGCTTATGATTTTTCTTGGAGACCCAATCAATTTCCTGCTGAAAAAATTATAGCCTTGAATCTTTTGATAAAAAAACATGCATTAGAGAACGGTATATATTATCTTAATTATTTTAGCGAAATGAAAGATGAGAAAAACGGACTCAAAATAGAATATGGACCAGACGGTGTACATCCCAACTTAGCAGGATATCAAGTAATGGGTCCTCTAGTTGAAGTGGCAATTCAAAAAGTTTTGGAAATTTAATCCATAAAAAAAACTCGAGTGTACAACTCGAGTTTTTTTTATGTGAAACTATTTTTAGTTTACAATAGTGTTGCAGTACTTGAAATTGTCGCGTTCAGAACCTTAGAAACTGGACAATTTTGTTCGGCTTTTTGAACTAACTCTTGAAAAGCATCTGCTGTAATACTATCAATTTTTGCATCAACCGTAAGATGAGATGTGGCAATGACACCATCTACAAAATCAATGTCACATTTTGTTTCAATATTTTCAATAGCAAATCCTCCTTCGCTAATATATGCCGATAATTGCATCGTAAAACAACCCGCATGTGCGGCTGCCATCAATTCTTCAGGATTTGTCCCCACACCTTCTTCAAAACGTGATTTAAAAGAATATTGCGTTTTATCAAGAGTAGTTGTTTGAGTGGTAAGTGTACCATTTCCTTCTTTAAGTGAACCTTCCCAGTGTGCTGTTGCGTATCTTTTCATAATGCTTTTTTTTAGTGTTATCTCAAATCTACAAAACTAAAACAAACGTGCCTGCCAATAAAATATTAATTAACGTAACTTTAGGCATGTATCTAAAGTGCAAAAAAAACTTCCTGAAAAATATCTGATATAAAATTTGTGAAAGACACCCTAAAATAAATATAATTTGAGTACGTTTGATTACTAAATATCTTACGATTTGTTTAAAATCGATTCGGTAATACCCGTTAATCAAAAACTATGAGCAACTCTTTCTCCGAGAACATTAATGAAAATTTAAAAAATTTTATTTCTTTTTTAAAAAATCCAACAGATCAAAAAGGAGCCGAACTAACTTTTTTAGAACGACTTAAAAACGTACTTGCTTTTATTATACTTGAGATGCCTGTTTTACTACTGATGATAGGCATCATTAGCGGACTAGAGAAGCTTGAATGGATTGATACTGAAAATCATTCGATTCAAGAAATGATGAAGACAATACCAATTCCATTGTTTTTTATTTTAGCTGTATTTATAATTCCACTTTTTGAAGAATTAATTTTCAGGTTGTATTTACGATATCAGTACAATGGTGTTATTCAAATTATACTAGGTTTTGCCTCTTTTGGTAGTACAACAGCGCGACAAAAAACAAACCTCAAACTGCAATCTATTTGGACAAAATACTACGCTACAGTTTTCTTTTTCTCGGCCTTGTTGTTTGGTTTCATTCACATTTTCAATTTCGAAACAAGCGCAAATGTATTATTGTTATCACCACTTTTAGTAGCCCCACAAATTATGATGGGACTTATAACCGGTTTCTTGAGAATAAAACAAGGTTTTCTAGCAGGTTACATGATGCATGCCATTCATAATGCTATTTTTATAGGTATTTCAATCCTTGGGATGAATAGTATGATGATTAATGTTGATGAAAACACCCCTAAATACAACGTTAAAATAGAGCAAAACAACGATGCTTTTTCTAATGCATCTTTTAAAAACTATGTGGACAGTTTAGCGTACACTAATACAACCATTAAAACTTTGCTAGCGCGGGTGTTACAAACTAGTGAACAATTAATAGATGTGAACGATTCTCTTGAAACAACAAAAAGTTATAGTTTTCATTTTAAAAACAAAACCAAAGATACGCTACAAACAAGAAAAATAGCCCTTGAGCAACTCAAAAAGCATTTGGGTTTCACCATTATCAAAAAAAATATTGAAAAAGAAAGTTGGAACATGAATATTGTAAATCCGGCTTTGTTAGCAAAAAGTTTGGCAACTGACTCAAAAATTATAAATGCTACAACGATCTCCTTTAAAGAAATTCGTATCGAAAATGGAACGTTAGCTGCTCTAGCATCTTCCATTAGCAATCAAAAAAACATATTATTTAACGATCAAACTCCTAACACAAAAAACAAGTACAACATTACTCTAAACTCAGATAGTTTAGATAAGATAATCCAGCAGCTAGAATCTCAATACGGTTTAAAAGTCGTAAAAACTAAGGAGAAAAAAGAAGAATACTTGATTGAATTCAATGAAAAGAAAGAGCAATAATTAATATATTGTAAGAACTTAAAATTACTTTTTTCTAAAAAAATTATTTGATATTTAACCTAATAGAAAAAGTAGAACCTTTATGCACACCAATGCTTTCAGCATAAATGCGGCCTTTGTATTTTTCTATGATTTTTTTACACAAATACAATCCTATTCCTGTTGAGGCTTCATTATTTGTCCCTAAACGGCTTTTTGATGTGAACTTGTCAAACAAATGCTCTAAATCTTGGCTTTTAAATCCCAAACCAGCATCTGTAACTTGAATAAGTATGTTTCTACTGTCTTGTATCATATTGATTCTAATAACACTGTCTGGAAAAGAAAACTTAATAGCATTATCAGTAAGGTTAATTAAAACACGTACTAATAAATCTTCATCTATATGAATTAAGGCGGTAGGCAACTGTGTTGCATATTCCAAAGTACAGTTTTTAGAAATCAATTTTGCGGCTAACTGCCCTGATACTTTGCTTAAAACAGTATTGAAATCTATTTGGTTTGCAAAGTATTCTTTTTTTGATATTTCGTCTTTATCACGTATCAGTGCAATTAAAGTTTCAATGAATGCAAGTTGCTGATTCGTAGAATCTGTGATTAAATTGGCATACTGACTTATTATTTCAGACGGATTTTCATCTAAAATTAAGGTAGAAAGCCCCTGAGCATTAGCGGCAAAACCTCGTAAGTCATGTGATAACAAATAAATCAAATCTTGCTTATCATTGATATAAGTTTCATAATCTGCTATAGAGGACTGAATATTTGCCAATAATAATCCTGTTTCATCTTGAAATTGAGTTGGTAAATTGGGTATAATTCTATTGTTTCTATAGTCTAATAATGCGCTAGAGGCAAGCTCAATAGGCTTTATTAACTTTTTGAGCACTATCAAAGTTATCAATGTTGCGAGTAAAGTGAGTACTAAAGTAACGACAAGAATCATTATAGATTGCAATTCTTGGTTTCCAAAAAGAAGAAAAAGTGAAACCCCTATTAGTGGAATGTGAATTCCCAAAAAAGCTACAAAAAGAAATTTATAGGCATATTTTTTTCTCAAAAAAGAAATTTTGTGTAATTTTTCATATAGTTTCATACTACTGTAATTAGGAATGGAAATTATAAATAAACTACGAAATATCTATTTAAAAAGTTCTCCAATTTTGTAAAAAAAATAAATTAAAAACTCCCTAATGATTTAAATGTCAAAACTTTTAGACAAAAATAGATTTAGCCAATAAATTAGACAAAAAGAGTTAATTAACTAAAAATTAAAAATATTTGTGAAATTGAATTTATAAAACCAATCAATCACTTATTTTTGTGCTATGGCTAAGAAAAATACAGACAAAGTTGTCTTTCATCAAATAAAAGTCCTTGATGCTGGTGCAAAAGGCGTTTCGGTAGCAAAGGCTCCCGATGGAAAAGTAGTTTTTATCCCGAATGTAGTTCCGGGAGATGTAGTTGATGTGCAAACTTTCAAGAAACGCAAAGCGTATTATGAAGGTAAAGCAGTTCATTTTCATGAGTTCTCAGAGCATCGTGTAGATCCTATTTGTGATCACTTTGGAGTTTGTGGAGGGTGCAAATGGCAAAACATGAACTACAATCAACAATTGGTTTTCAAACAAAACGAAGTCAAAAACCACTTGCAACGTATTGGAAAAATAGAACTTCCTGAATTTGAATCAATTTTAGGTTCAGAGAAAAAGTTTTTTTACAGAAATAAAATGGAATTTTCGTTTTCAAATAGCCGTTGGTTAACCGAAGCTGAAATTGAAAGTACTGAAGATTTAGGAAATAGAAATGCACTTGGTTTTCACATCCCTAAAATGTGGGACAAAATTCTAGACATTAATAAATGTCATTTACAAGAAGATCCTTCAAACGCCATTCGTAATGAAGTTAGAGATTTTGCAAATGCAAATGGATTAACTTTCTTTAATCCCAGAGCACACGAAGGTTTATTACGTACCTTAATGTTACGTACCGCCTCAACAGGTGAGATTATGGTATTGATTCAATTTTTCGAAAATGACAAAGCCAACAGAGAGTTGATTTTAGATCATCTTTATGAAAAATTTCCGCAAATTACATCGTTACAATACGTAGTTAATAATAAAGCAAACGATACGTTGTACGATACGGATATCAAGTTATACAAAGGAAGAGATTACATTCTAGAAGAAATGGAAGGGTTGAAATTTAGCATTAATGCCAAATCTTTTTACCAAACCAACTCTGACCAAGCTTACGAATTGTACAAAATCACAAGAGATTTTGCAGGTTTAACAGGAAATGAAGTAGTGTACGATTTGTATACTGGAACAGGAACTATAGCTCAGTTTGTTTCTAAAAAAGCTAAAAAAGTAATTGGTGTAGAGAGTGTTCCTGATGCTATAAAAGATGCAAAAGCGAATGCTGTTCGAAATGAGATCACGAATTGTGAGTTCTTTGTTGGAGATATGAAAGTAGTGTTTAATGATGCGTTTATAGCACAACATGGTCAACCAGATGTCATTATTACAGATCCACCTAGAGATGGAATGCACAAAGATGTAATAGAACAAATCCTAAAAATTGCTCCAGCGAAAGTGGTTTATGTAAGTTGCAACTCGGCTACACAAGCTCGTGATTTGGCTCTAATGGATGAAAAATACAAAGTAACTCGTGTACGTCCTGTAGATATGTTTCCGCAAACGCATCACGTAGAAAATGTAGTGCTTTTAGAAAGAAGGTAAGCCTCTTAAACCCTAAAGATGGGAACATTATAAAGAAAGATGAAAAAAATATTTCTATTTGTATTAGTATCTGCATTCGCTTTTTCTAGTTGTGAAAAAGACGATATCTGCGATCCAAAAACACCTACAACTCCTAGATTAATAATTGATTTTTACGATTTTGAAAACCCATCTGTAAAGAAAAATGTAAATAGCCTACAGGTTATAGGCGAAGGTATGACAGATGCTGTTTTATTTAATGGCAGCCCTACTACTAATGGAAATAGAATTGCAATTCCACTAAAAACGGTTGGTACTAGTACCAGTTTTAGGTTTACACTAAATTCAAACAATGCGAATCCTGCTTTAGTTGACGCGGATCTTATCCGTTTTAATTATACCACTCAAGAACTTTTTGTTTCAAGAGCGTGCGGATATAAATCGCTTTTTATATTAGATCAAGCAGCACCATTTGTTCATACTGATCCTATTGCAGCTAATCAACGATGGATACGACTTATAGAGGTGGTAACAAGAAACATAGACAATGAAAATGAAGCACACATCAACATCTTTTTTTAGTATTTGTTTTTTGTTTCTGATAATTAGTGTTCAAGCACAAGAAACAACAAAAAAAATAGAAGTTAAAAAGCCAGCTACCATAACAACGGTTGAGCCCACAAAAACAACTAAAGAGCAAATCATTCCTAATACGCCGAAAACAAAAAATGCGCCACTACCAACTGTAGCCGTAAAGGACTCCATACCCGTAAAAGTAGATCGATATGGAATTCGTGTAGGTTTAGATTTGTATAAAGTAACTCGTGCACTTTATGACAAAGATTATAAGGGATTAGAACTTGTGGGTGACTACAGATTAACTAAAAAATATTTCCTTGCTGCCGAGCTTGGAAACGAAAATAAAACCACAGCTGATGATCGTGTAAACTTTACCACAAAAGGAAGTTACATAAAAGCAGGTTTTGATTACAATGCTTATGAAAACTGGCTGGATATGGAAAACATCATTTCAATTGGTCTTCGTTATGGTTTTAGCACGTTCAATCAGCAATTAAACAATTACCGAATATACAATGCCAATCCATACTTTCAAGAAAATCCTATTATAAATTCAGGGAAAACTTTCAATGGATTATCTGCGAGCTGGATTGAGGTTGTTGCAGGTATAAAAGCAAAAGTATTTGATAATTTTTTTATGGGCTTCAGCCTTCGTTTGAATCGATTGGTAACTAATAAAGAACCTGAGAACTTCTCTAATTTATATATTCCGGGATTTAATAGGACGTATGATGGGAGTTTTGGAGTTGGATTCAATTATACAGTAACGTATTTTGTTCCTATTTATAAAAAGAAAATAAAACCAGTTTCAGTGACGAAAAAGTAGCAAAAAACAGGTTCACTTACACAACTTAAAAAATAATTAGCTAACTAGCTGTTTATATTGTAAAAGTATTTTTCTAGGATTTAAAAACGTTCCAGTGCTAAACGCAGTTAGAGTTAAAATTCTTTATTTTTATGTTTTGTTTAACTTGTCTAGTAATCACTGTATCTAAACTGAACACTATTGCCCAACTTGGTGAAAGAGAGTATTACAGTAAGTATCTATCGAGAGTTAATTAAACATTTGCTTTTGAAGCTACTTTTTTTGTTATAGTCTTTGGTTGAGGTTTTCTATCGAAAAGGTACTTTAGAACTAAAGTATAAAAAGCAAAAATTGATGTGGTTAAAGTTCCAATTATAAATAGAAACTCTGTTTGAGTTAATTCAAAGAAATCAAAACATTTTCCAAAACCATGGAATAAAATAAGAACACCTATGAAAACTCCCCAAGTAGCAGAAAATTTAAAAGCTTTTATTGCGTTATCTTTTCTTAATTCACGTTCAAGTTTTTCATTTTCTTGCTCAATCTTAAATCTTTCCAATTCCAAAAACTCTGTATGAGTTTTTGGGTCATAGGGTTTCATCAAGTTCTCCTCTTTTTCAGCTTCGTCTTTAAGATTATCTGTTTTTGGTGCGCTCTCAGTGTCTGTAATTAAGGCTTTATCTGAGAGCAAGTCTGCTAATTTTTTACCCATTAGTTACGCTGAAAGTTTTTGTTTGTAATAATCTTTTATAATGCTGTTTTCAATAATTACATTATGGGTTCCGTCCCAAGTTTTCTCCCAAGGACTGTCTTTTTCGTGAGTTAATGCTGAGAGTTGTAAACCCGATAAATGTTTGTATTTATTCCATATTTTTTTGAGGAAGTCTTTATGATCCGCATCTATTTCATTTTTAGCTGAAATATTAATTAAAAAAGGGTCAACATTATTTTTTCCAAAAATCCTTACTGTTTGATATAAATCAGGAATTACAGAGCCATATTTCCAAGCTTGAACTTGATTTGGAAAAAGAGGCTTTCCTGTAACACCTAAATGCCAACCGTGAGCAATATAAGTTAGTTTTAGTAATTTCATTGGATCAATTCCTTGACCTTCTTCTTTAGCTAAATCAATAAAATACTTCGCTATGTCAAAACAATTATACATTCTATTTAGGATTTTAATTATTTTCTCTTTAAACAAAGTTACTAAAAATAAGACAATTAATAAAACTGCTTTAATTACGTATTTCGTTTTTCTTTTTATTTTTTTTTAACGCACAATTTTGCTATAATATTATCTAGCCTATTTCCTTGAATCCTTTAATGAAAATCCATTTCATATACAATTTCTCACCATCTTTGGTTTGTACGGCTTGAAATTTTGGAGCTACTAAAGTTCCAATTACAAATGCCGTTATTGGAATCCATAAACCAGTTAGATTAGTATACATCGCAATAGCATATCTTGCGGCGATAAATAAAACTGCAAAGCTTGCTAATTGATATACAAATGCTTGTATTTGCTTTCTTGTCATTTTTTATAAGTCTTAAAGTTTTATTGTAAAAAGTAAAAATTTATCATTACTTATTCAGCACTATCTTTTGTAGTCTGATCCGAATCCTCTGAGCGAACAGACGAAGTAAACTTTGTTCTTTTACTGCCTTCATACATCTCATATTTTACTAGTCGAGCCTCAAGACCTGCATTAAAAAGTTTGATTTTTCTAGAAGGTTTTAAACCTACATGTTTTAATGCTTCTAAGTTTGCAGTGATCATCCAAGCGTTTGTACCTGGATAATTTTTCTTTAAAGTGTCACCAACGTTCTTATAAAACTCCTCCATATGAATGTCCAAACGCTCGTCATAAGGTGGATTAAATGTAATATGCAATTTGCCTTCAGAAGTTTTCTCAGTATCAAAGAAGTTTTGATCTTCTATTGAAATGTATTCGTCTAGATTGGCATTTTTAATGTTGTCCTTCGCTTTTTGAACCGCACTTGGAGCTTTGTCATAACCCTTTATGGTATAATGAAATTCGCGAACACGTTTTAATAAACTATCCGTAATGGCGTCAAACAAATCATTGTCCCAATCATTCCATTTTTCGAATGCAAATTGTTTACGGTTGATATTAGCTGGAATATTACACGCAATCATAGCGGCTTCGGCTAAGAAAGTACCGGATCCACACATTGGATCTAAAAAATCTGTTTGACCATCCCAACCAGAAAGCAACAAAATCCCGGCTGCCAAAACCTCGTTTATAGGTGCAATGTTAGTTGCAGTTCTATATCCACGCTGGTTCAATCCATTACCAGATGTATCTAGCGCTACCGAAACTTGGTCTTTATCAATATGAATATTAATTCTTAAATCAGGGTGAACTTTATCAATACTAGGTCGTTGACCTGTTCTTTCTCTAAACTGATCTACAATGGCATCTTTACATTTTTGAGAAACAAATTCAGAGTGATTAAAATATTCTGAATGCACTGTGGTGTCAATAACAAAAGTCTGGTTAGCATTCAATAATTTAGACCAGTTTACTCCCGCAATACCTTTGTATAATCCTTGTTCATTATTGGCCTTAAAAAAATAAATAGGTTTTAAAATTTTTAAAGCGGTACGCAACGATAAATTAGCCTTGTACATAAACCCTTTATCACCTTTAAAACTAACCATTCGTACCCCTTGCTCTATATTTTGTGCGCCTAGGTTTTGTAATTCTTTTGCCAGTATTTCTTCAAAACCAAAAAAGGTTTTGGCAATCATTTTATAATTATTTTCCATTGTAAAATCAAGTATTCGTTGCAAAAATACACTAAATTTGCATCAATCGAATTAATTGAAAAAGAATAAATGTCTGCATCACAAAATACATCCCTTGAAAATCAACCCAAATCAACTGAAAACTGGTACACCTCTTGGTTTGATACACCTTATTATCACATTTTATACAAGGATAGAAATTACAGGGAAGCTCAAGTTTTTATGGACAACCTTACACATTATCTTAATTTACCAGAAAATGCTAAAGTGCTTGATTTAGCATGTGGCAAAGGCCGTCATTCTATATATTTAAACCAATTGGGTTTTACCGTTCTTGGTGTCGATTTATCTGAAAACAGTATCGCCGAAGCGAATAAAAATGCTAATGAAAAATTACAATTCAAAGTTCATGACATGCGTGAGCCATTTGAAGAAAAATTTGATGCCATCTTTAATTTGTTCACCAGTTTTGGCTATTTTGAAAATGACGAAGACAACCTAACAACGCTTATAGCCATCAAAGAAAGCTTGTCCGAATACGGTTTTGCAGTAATTGATTTTATGAATGTCCCTAATGTCATAGAAACACTTGTCCCTACAGAAACTAAAACCGTTGATGGTATTGATTTTAACATTACCCGATATTTAAAAGAAGGCCATATTTACAAAGAAATTGACTTTGAAGATAAAGGTCAAAAATACCATTTCACAGAAAAAGTAAAAGCATTAACGCTGAAAGATTTTGAAGAATTAATGGAGCAAGCCGGAATTTATCTCCTAGATACCTTTGGGGATTATAAATTAAAAAAATTCCATAAAACAGAAAGTGAACGCTTAATCATGATTTTTAAATAATAATGAATTACCTTTTACCTTTACTTTCTGTACTATTAGGGTATATCATTGCCTCACTATTAAAACCAAAAAACAAGACCAACTTAAAGTTACTCTTAGCTTTTAGTGGTTCTTTTTTATTGTCGTTAACCGTCATGCGCCTGCTTCCAGAAGTATACGAAAACAAGCAAAGCAATATTGGAATTTTTATCATGATAGGAATTCTATTCCAAATCATATTAGAGTTTTTCTCTAAAGGCGCAGAGCATGGACACGTACACGGACATGAAAACATGAATCACATTCCATGGTTATTGTTCATCAGCTTATGTATTCATGCTTTTTTAGAAGGTTTTCCTGTGGGTCATCAACATGATAATTTAGCCATCGGTATCGCAATACACCACTTGCCTATTGCTATCATCTTGACTACGTTTTTCATCAATTCCCTTCTCAATCCAAAAGCAATTTTTGCCTTCATGATTACTTTTGCCATCATGACGCCATTAGGCACACTTACATCTGATTATTTGCCATTTATTAGCCAATACACCACTCAAATCACAGCAATAGTAATAGGAATCTTATTCCATATTTCATCTACCATTATTTTTGAAAGCAGCGAAGGACACAAGTTCAATATCGCCAAAGTTTCAATGATTGTGATAGGAATTGTATTGGCATATTTTATATAAATTTACACTGTGGGCGTGCCTGCCAGAAAAAGGCGGTCGGGCTATTCGCTGCAATCTTTTTTCATTTCGCTACCGCTACATGATAAAAAGGATTTCCGCTACTATCCCTCACGCGAAACAAGAACAAATAGAAAATTTAGTGCTTTAGCATCACAAATTTAGAAACACATGGAATTCACTAAAACCACCGAACAATCCTCAAAATACGAACATTTAGAAAAAATGTCCGTTCAAGAATTGTTGTCAAATATCAATCAAGAAGATAAAACAGTTCCTCTTGCTGTTGAAAAAGCATTGCCCCAAATAGAAAATTTAGTAACCGAAATTGTCACTAAAATGAAATTAGGCGGTCGTTTATTTTATATAGGAGCCGGTACCTCAGGAAGATTAGGTATTGTAGATGCCTCTGAATGTCCGCCTACATTTGGTGTTCCATTTGATTTAGTGGTGGGGATTATTGCTGGTGGTGACACAGCCATTCGTAAAGCTGTTGAAAACGCCGAAGACCATACAACGCAAGCTTGGATTGACTTACAAGCTTTTGCAATAAATGAAAAAGATGTAGTTATAGGCATTGCAGCTTCGGGCACAACACCCTATGTTATTGGAGGCTTACAAGCGTGTAACGAAAATAACATAGCTACTGGAAGTATTTCTTGTAATACTGGAAGTAAGTTGTCACAAACGGCTAAATTCCCAATTGAAGTAATTGTAGGTCCAGAATTTGTAACCGGAAGTTCCCGAATGAAAGCCGGAACGGCACAAAAACTAGTACTCAACATGATATCAACTGCTACCATGATTCAGCTTGGTAAAGTGAAAGGAAATAAAATGGTTGATATGCAACTCAGCAATAGCAAACTGGTTGACCGCGGCGTAAAGATGATCATGGAAGAAATTCCGGTCACCTACGAGCAGGCTTCTGCCTTATTGTTAGAGCACAAAAGCGTGAGAAAAGCTGTTAATTTTTATCTAGCGCAATAACGATAGTACTTGTAACTATTTTGCATTTTCAAAAGCTTTAACCTAAAATTTTAAAAGAAACAATGGCTACAAATAGAGAATTATTATCAAAAGGAATAAGGTATTTAGCAGGTGCTTTGCCATTATTATTTTTAGGACCAACAATAATTCATAATGCTTTTATGAACAAGCAAAACATTTGGCATTATCTAGTATTAAGCGTTGGCGTGATTGTTTGTTTTATTGCCATGTACCTAATGTATGTAGGGTTAAAAACAATTATGAAAAGCTTATTTAACGACTAATGAAAAACCTCATTCACCTTCAAAAAACATTTGAAAAAACAAATCCGTTTGATAACTCGATAAGCAATCAAGAATTTGAAGAATGTATTTTTTTAAATTGTGATATATCCAATGCGGTTTTGTCCAATGCTACCTTTATGGATTGTGTATTTAAAGACTGTAATCTTTCTATGACGAGATTAGCTAGTGCTAGTTTAAAAGGAGTACAATTTAAAAACTGTAAACTATTAGGGATTTTGTTTGATGAATGTGATGATTTTTTATTTCAAGTGGAGTTTGAAGAATGCATTTTAGATTATGCCTCTTTTTCCAATAAAAAGATGCCTAAAACCAAGTTTATTTCCTGTTCGTTGAAAGAAGTTAATTTTTCTGAAACCAATTTAACGGGTTCCAATTTTAATGGCAGTACGCTACAAGGAGCACTGTTTAACAACACGCAATTAGCTGGTTGTGAATTTACTAAAGCCACAGATTACAGCATAGATCCAGAGTTCAATCCGATGAAAAAAGCGAAATTTTCAACTCAAGGAATTGGTGGTTTATTAGACAAATATGACATTAAAATACACTAATTTTACCCCAGATGGAAGTGAAAACCCATGAGACTGGAAAGCTATTTTTTTCTTGACTTAAAAGAGCGACCAACGGAAGCTCCTTTTATGGCACTAGAAAAAAAGATTTACAGTCTTATGAGTTGCAACAAACAGCTGGATTAGGTTCAAAAAAACTATAAAAAACAACAAATGAAAAAAATAATACTACTCATGACCTTACTGCTCCTCGTGTCTTGTTATGATGCAGAAAGAAATTGTAAGGATTTTAAAACGGGTAAATTCAAGTTTGAATATGAAGTAAATGGAGTTAAAAAAACCACTTTCTTTGAACGCAATGATAGTATTGAAATTGAGACTTTTGAAGGAAAAACAGATACTGCAAGCGTTCGCTGGGTAAATGATTGCGAATATGTATTGCTCAAACTACACCCTAAAAACATGGCCGAAGAAAAAGCGATTGGCATGAAAATTTTGACAACATCAAAAAATTCCTATACCTTTGAGTTTGGAATGGTAGGATCTGATGCTAAACAGCGCGGAACCGTGACGAAGCTTGCCAATTAATAGATATCAACCCTAACTAAATATAATGGAAGTATTTTTAAACCCTGATGCGTGGATAGCCCTTTTAACCTTGACTTTTCTTGAAATTGTTTTAGGAATTGACAATATCATTTTCATCTCTATTGCTACTGGAAAATTACCGATCGAACAACGCAAAAGAGCCACTAAAATAGGAATGTTCCTGGCAATGTTCATGAGAATAGCACTTTTGTTTGGTATTAATTTATTAATTCAAATGAAAGAACCATGGTTTCACATTGAGTTGAGTTGGTTTTCGGCTGGAATTACGGGTCAAAGCCTAATTTTACTGGGTGGTGGGTTATTTTTGATTTACAAAAGTACCAATGAAATTCGAGAAAAAGTGGATGAGAAAGGACATGAGGAAAAAGAACTTGGAAAAGCGGCTACAAAATCATTTCAAAACGTTATTTTTCAAATTATCTTGATTGATTTGGTTTTTTCTTTTGATAGTATTTTGACAGCGGTAGGAATGACAAATGGTGTTGAAGGTGCCTTATACATTATGATTACAGCAGTAATAATTTCGGTACTTATTATGATGCAATTTGCGGTTCCTGTTGGGAATTTTGTCAACAAACATCCATCTATTCAAATCCTTGGGCTTTCATTTTTGATTTTAATAGGTATGATGTTACTTACTGAAAGTGCTCATCTATCTAACGCTTTGATCTTTGGAAGTCACGTAACACCCGTACCAAAAGGCTATTTGTACTTTGCTATTTCGTTTTCATTATTAGTAGAAGTACTGAATATGAAAATGAATAAGAGCAAGAGTAAATAGTAAGTAGTTAAAAGTGAATGGTGAAATTGAATCCTTTTATAAAATAAAATGCCCCCAAACTGTTTTGGGGGCATTTATTTTTTTGAGAATAGTGTATTAATCTAAACTCATGGTGACTTGGCCATCTTCATCAAGTTGTACTGGTCCTGCATCTTGATCATTTAAAACAATCGGTTCTGGAATTTCCTCTACAGGCTCCTCGTACGGGAGTGATTCTAGCAAATTGACTTGTTTTAACTTATCTGCAGTCAATTGATTTCCTTGGGCTTTGAATCCTTTTACGGCTATAAAAGCCTCAACATCTACCATTTGGTTTTCTTTTTGTACTCCTTTTACTTTTGCAAAAACTAATTCGGCCACAGGTCTATAATCTGTTGAAACAATTTCTAGATGCGAATTAGCATGCTCTGAGATAAAGGCTTCCTCTTTATTTTCGGTTTCTACCAAAAAGCGTTTGATGTAATAGCGCTCTTTTTCTCCATCGAAATAAATGGCCGAAATAGGTTTTTTAGGATTCCATTTCTCTAAAACAACCATGTCTTGGTCGAAATGTGTTGTCAACTCCGGCGTTATCACTTTGAGCTTGCCAGATTGTGCAATGATTAAAATTTTATCACTTGGTCTAAATTCACCCAGCAATTCTCCACGTCCA
Organism: Flavobacterium sp. GNP011; assembly: GCF_056428925.1. Lineage (NCBI taxonomy): Bacteria > Pseudomonadati > Bacteroidota > Flavobacteriia > Flavobacteriales > Flavobacteriaceae > Flavobacterium > Flavobacterium sp. GNP011. Next base: position 112,699 of record NZ_JBWJVJ010000008.1, read on the forward strand.
TCTACATTTAATCGTTGTACCGTATCATCAAACCACACTTTACGAGGCAATAGTGTAGAAATACCTTTCTCTTTTAATTCTATTTTCTTGATTGGATATTTCGTTACCAAATTCCCCTTAGAACTTCTTCCTTTTATGGCAAGATTTGAAAAATCAATATCAAATTTCAATTTTTTAATAGTTCCCACTTGGCGCAACAAAATGGTAATTACCTCAGCTTCACCGTTTGGATTGCATGAAAAGTATACGATTTGAGATCCCGCAGTTTCATTAGTTAAATCATAAGGTTTATCACGCGTAACTCCCGATACATTAAAGCGTTTTATATAAGAAGGCCCTGATTTTCCATCGCGATAAATCAAGTTGTAAATCGTACGCTTGTCGCTTTTGTCAAAAATAGCTACATGAATAATATCTTTACCCACAAAGGTTTTTGCATCCACTTTTGTAATCATCATTTTTCCATCTCTTAGAAAAACAATAACATCGTCAATATCAGAACAGTCTGTGACATACTCATCTTTTTTAAGACTTGTACCTACAAAACCTTCTTCTCTATTTACATATAATTTAGTATTACGCAACACTACTTTTGTTGCTTCAATATCATCAAAAATACGCAATTCGGTTTGGCGTTCGCGACCTTTTCCGTATTTCTCTTTCAATTTCGTAAAATACGCTATTGCAAAGTCTGTTAAATGAGCTAAATGATGTTCTACTTCCTTCATCTCGCCCTCTAACTTGGCAATCATGTCATCAGCCTTATCCGAGTCAAATCGGGTAATACGAATCATTTGAATTTGCGTTAGTTTCTGCAAATCGTCATCATTAATGGCTCTAACAAAAGATTTCGTAAAAGGCTCAAATCGGTTGTACAAATAGGTATACAGCGCTTCTCTATCACCATATAATTTAAAATCAATGTACATTTCTTCGCGAATGAAAATTTTCTCTAGCGTTGAAAAATGCCACTTGTTTTTTAATTCTTCGAGTTGAATTTCGAGTTCTTGTTTTAATAAATCAACTGTTCTTGCAGTTGAAATGCGCAACATTTCAGAAACCCCAATAAACAAAGGTTTGTTATCTTCAATCACACAACCCAAAGGTGCAACTGATGTTTCGCAAGCTGTAAAAGCAAACAAAGCATCAATGGTTTTGTCTGGAGAAACTCCTGGAAATAAGTGAATCAATATCTCTACCTCAGCAGCGGTATTGTCTTCAATTTTTTTGATTTTGATTTTGCCTTTTTCATTGGCTTTCAAAATACTATCAATCAAAGTCGTTGTATTTGTCGAAAACGGAATTTGAGTAATGACCAACGTGTTTTTGTCCAACTGGGCAATTTTAGCACGTACGCGTACACGACCACCACGCAATCCGTCATTATAATTTGATACATCAGCAATACCTTGCGTCATGAAATCAGGATACAATGTAAACGATTTTCCTTTTAATATTTTGATCGAAGCGTCAATGAGCTCATTAAAATTGTGCGGCAACACTTTCGTGGAAAGTCCTACTGCAATACCTTCTGCTCCTTGCGCCAGAAGCAATGGAAACTTAACTGGCAGATTGTTTGGTTCTGCACGACGACCGTCATACGAAACACCCCAATCGGTAATTTTTGGAGAATACAAAACCTCCAAAGCAAACTTGGACAAACGCGCTTCAATGTAACGCGAAGCCGCAGCACCATCCCCTGTTAGGATATTTCCCCAGTTTCCTTGGCAATCTATCAATAATTCTTTTTGACCAATTTGCACCATGGCGTCACCAATACTTTGATCTCCGTGTGGGTGATACTGCATAGTGTGCCCCACAACGTTCGCCACCTTGTTGTAACGACCATCATCTAACTCTTTAAGCGAGTGCATGATTCTTCGCTGAACGGGTTTAAAACCATCCTCAATAGCAGGTACAGCGCGTTCCAGAATTACATACGAAGCATAATCCAGAAACCAGTCTTTGTACATACCGGTTACTTTCGTAATCACGCCCTCACCTTCTTCTTCCTGATTTTCGTAAAAATGCTGTCCTTCAAAATGTTTGGCTTCTACCTCAATAATATCTTCCGAATCATTATCCTCCTGATTTTCATCATTAGAATAATCCTCCGAATTATTGTCTTCGTTTGCTGGAATTATGTTGTCGTCTTCTTCGTCTTTCATTTATTTTATCAATGTAATTTTACCAAGGAATGTAAGGGTCTGTATAATTAATATTTAAATTTTCTACAAATTTTCTTTCTTCTTCCATAATTAATTCTTTTCTATTTTCTAGAACATTGCTAATATTTCCTTTGGCATATTCTTGTCGCATTGCCTCATTAATAAAATATTCAGAATACTTTCCTTTGTTTTCAATTGAAAGCATAAAAGAAAGATCCTTTATTGTTTTTGGAAAATTATCAGTTGAGTTATATTTTTCTATTATAAAAACGGTATTTTCGGAAGAATTAAAATCTTTAAAAAGTTTATGACTTTTTACATTTGCAATATTATCAACATCTAATGATTTACCATTTAAAATAGATTCTCTATTAATAGAATAATTTATCATAAATAAAGCAAGTGTTTTTTTTCTTACACTTCCCATTTCAATTTTATCTGGAAATTCTAAAGTTTCGAACTTGTCGTTATTATCATAAAAAATTGGACTCTCATATTCATTTAAAATAAAATTTTGAAATCTTTTATACGCAATCCTCTGTTTACTTAGATTATATATAGTAAAATAATTAGAATACGAAGTGATCCAAAACCATTTTTTTAACTCAGCTATTTGCTTTTCAGTTGGTAAATCGATTTTATTAAAAAAATCTGTTATAAAAATCATTTGATTATTATATGGAATAAATTTTGCATCCAAAACAAACAATTCCTCAAACAAAAACTTTACTGCTCTTTCAATAGCTAAAAAAGTTTTCTCTGTTACAGGGATAAATTCTGGTTTATCCACCAGCAACTCAAGCTTTTTATTATCGTTTTTTGAAATTTGGTCAAAATAAACACCGCCAAATGAATTTGTTATACATTGTAAAATAACTAATCTCTTTATTTTTTGAAAATTATAAATCGTTAATTCATTTTCAAGTAAATTATCAATCTTATCTCCTAATCTAAAATTAATATCTTTACCCATTGCTCTTGCATTAATAACCCAGTCAGTAGTTATCGGTGCTCCTGTAGAATTCAATCTTTGAAAAATATCAATTGCTTCTGTAATTGAACCACCATAAACATTAATATTAGGCAATTCATAATTTTGAAAAATTAAACTAATTTCTTCATATCTCTCAATATATTTTGAATTTACTTCATCATCAAAAAGATTCTTTTGAAACTGGAAAAATTCTTTACCATCAACTAATTTATAAATAGGAACTTGAAAAAATTCTTTAAAATTTCTGTTAATCTCAAAATTCTCATCTTTTAAATTATATACAATATTGAATTCTTTTTGCCATTCTTTTTCATCTCTTATAATCCCTTTTTGTTTAGCTTTTTCTGGGTGCAACAAACATCCTATTAAAGTAGATAAACGTTGAAAACCATCTAAAATAAAAAAAGAATTCGAAGTGCGTTCTGGTATAGGATAAGAACCTAATTTATCACCACTAAAATCATCATAGAACTCTTCTTTTTCAAAAAAAGGCTGCCATAATAAAACTGACCCTATTGGATAACCTTTCTTAATACTATCAAATAAGTCTAATTTTTTTTCATTAGTCCAAACAAAATTTCTTTGAAAAGCTGGTACTTGTATTAACCCTCTTTCAAAATTTTTGATATATTCCGATATTTTATCCTTATCAGCTTTTATTTTTATTTGTTCATTCATAATAAATTTTTGATTTTTTGAAGAATAAATTGTAGTTCATTTTCTCCATCTCTTTCTTCTAAAATTTTCTTGGTGATAATTTCTTTTTTAAACCATTTTGGCATTTCATTTTTAGGATTAAACTCTTTACCACAATTTAAATTTCCTTTATCATCAAATCCTTTAAAATTAAAACCTTTGTCCAATTTTTTAAAATGAATATCAGATGTATTTACTTGAAATAAAGTTAAAATTTCACTCTTTACAGGTTTTCTAGTAACATTTTCAAACTTGTTATCTTTTGGAGGAAATCCATCTGGAATATTTAAAAAATCTAATTGTTCCTTACTTGTTATATTCAAATATGCATCTAACCAATTCTTCAAATCTTGATTATCTAATCTATCAATTTGTCTTTTTATTTCGTAAAAAACTTCTCTAGGTAAATAATTTTCCATCATTCTTTTTTCAAGTATATGGAAATTAGAATTTTCATTTATTATTTCTCCTGTAGTTTCATTTAGTATTTTTGAAACATTAACACCTAATATTTTAAGCTTTTTTAATAAATTTTTATGTTCGTCTTTAATTGATTGCCTTTTAAATTCTTTATCACTATCTACAATAATAATTCCTCTAAAATAATCTAACAAATTTCTATTATTTTTAATAGCAATTGCTTTGAACTGAAGAAGAAATCCTTCAATAAAATTTGGAATATTTGTACAACCTCCTGCATTTTGAAATTGTAACCAACCGTTACAAATATGCTCTTCAGCTTTATTATAACCATCATTCATTCCAAAATGTCTTATTATTGCTAAAATAAATTCAGCATCATTTTTATTGTTTTCTAAAATAATAGAAACAGGTTGATTTAAAAATAATATAGCTTCTTCTATATTATAATTAAGCTTATTTTTTTTTGAAGTTACTTTATAAGGAATATTGGAACTTGTCACATAATAACTTAACTCATCCTCTAAAAAGCTAACAATATTAGGTTCTATTGATGATAATCTTTTGAAATTTTCTGTGTTTTTTACTTTCTCCACATCAATAACAATATTATATCGTGGTTTAGTGCTTATAGAAGGATTGTAAGATAAAATTTGATATAAAAAATTTAAACCTTTGAAATCAGATTTTTCAAATATGTCTGTTGTAATATTAATCCACATTTCTTAAATCATTAAGATTAGCATTCATAATTGCTCTTGCTTCAATAACTGTTTCACCAAAAACACCTTCAGGCCAATTTTCTACGCTTCCATCTTTATTTACTTTTATATTAACTAGAATACTCTCATTTTCAGCTTCATCAAAATCTACATAATAAATAGCTAATTGTTCTGGTTTCAATTTCTCTTCAGCAATTAATCTGCGCATCCTTAAAACAAAATTTTGCGAATGAGTTTCGATTAAATAATTTTTATTTTGGTCTTCTAAAACTGAATCAACAAACCTTTCTGCTAAATTACCGTGAGCTGCAGGATGCAAATGGGTTTCAGGCTCTTCAATAATAATCAAAATTGGCTCTGTATCTTCAATATAAGAACGTACAATTAATGGTAAAACCTGATGAATTCCTTGCCCAGTTTGCTTAATATTTATAGGTTTTAAAAAAGAATTTGAAATTGCAATTTCATACTTTGTTTCGGTAGTAGTCTTTGTTTCTATTACTTTTAATTCCCAATTTTCAAAATTGTTTTTATACCAATCACTTACTTTACTAATTAATTGACCTGTATTTATAAAATCATTAATCAAAATAGGATATGCATCTTGACCTTTTATACCTATTTTATCATATTTCTCATTTGAAAAAATATAATCAGAATCAGGTTCAACTCTAATTGCTCCCAAATAATCAATATTCATATTTAAACCTTCAATTTTTTTATCATCTAATAAAAAGCCTTTAAATTTAGATGATGGATCAATTTCATGGTTATTTAGTTTATACTCTAAAACTCCATCTTCTTTATTTAAAGCAATTTCAATAGAATTTTGATTATTTGAAACTTCAAATTCAATAAAACTTTTTTCATTTCTATTGTAAACTAAATCTTTAAAATCTGTGCCCAATTCGATAGAATTATCACTATCATCACCAATTTTATATTTCCAATTTATTGACTGACCTTCAAGACAATTTGAGATCATTACAGGTAACTTCAGAACAGCACTTTTCCCACTATTATTTTTACCGATTAATATAGTAATTGGTTTTAATTCTAGAGTTTGCTTTTCTTTAAAAAGCTTATAATTCTTAAACGATATTTTATTTATCATTTTATTTTTATTGGATTAATCAATCACAAATTTAACTTATTTTAAATGCTATCCCATAACATCAAATAAAATAAAAACTTAGTCTACATTCAAAAAATTCGTCATCAATGATGACGAATTTGATTTTCAAAATACTAGACAGTGTCTCATAATTCTTGATTTATTTCACCTCTTCCAAAACATCCAGCTCCACCTTCAAATTCTTGATGATAAACTCTTGTCTATCCGGAGTATTTTTCCCCATATAAAACGACAATAATTGCTCTATCGAAGTATTTTTGTCCATCATAATTGGGTCTAACCGAATCGTATCTCCAATAAAGTTCTTAAACTCATCTGGCGAAATCTCTCCTAAACCTTTAAATCGGGTGATCTCCGGTTTTGGTTTTAGTTTTTCGATGGCATCTTTTCGTTCTTCTTCCGAATAACAATAGATGGTTTCTTTCTTGTTTCGAACCCTGAAAAGCGGTGTCTGCAGAATATACAAATGCCCTTCTTTGATTAATTCCGGAAAAAACTGAAGAAAAAATGTAATCAACAGCAAACGGATGTGCATTCCATCGACATCGGCATCTGTAGCGATAACAATGTTGTTGTAACGCAGCTTTTCGAGACCGTCCTCAATATCCAAAGCGGCTTGAAGCAAGTTGAATTCTTCGTTTTCGTACACAATTTTTTTACTCATTCCGTATGAGTTCAACGGCTTTCCACGCAAACTAAACACGGCTTGCGTATTTACATCACGCGACTTGGTAATAGATCCTGATGCCGAATCTCCCTCAGTAATAAAAAGGGTACTCTCTAAGTTTCTAGGATTTTTAGTATCTGGCAGGTGCGCACGACAGTCTCTTAATTTTTTGTTGTGTAGGTTGGCTTTTTTAGCACGATCTGTGGCTAGTTTTCTAATTCCAGATAATTCTTTACGCTCCCGCTCTGCCTGCAAAATTTTGCGCAATAACGCCTCTGCTGTTGGTGGGTTTTTATGTAAATAGTTATCTAATTTGTTCTTGATAAAATCGTTTACAAACGTACGAACTGAGACTGGTGTACTTCCATCATCTGAGCCCATATCTGTGGAACCTAATTTAGTTTTAGTCTGCGACTCAAAAACAGGTTCCATCACCTTGATACTAATAGCACTCACAATAGATTTTCGTACATCTGAAGCTTCGAAGTTTTTATTGTAAAACTCACGAATGGTTTTTACAATAGCTTCTCTGTAAGCTGCTAAGTGCGTCCCTCCTTGTGTGGTGTTTTGCCCGTTTACAAATGAGTGATACTCCTCACTGTACTGGGTTTTACTGTGAGTAAGCGCAATTTCTATATCATGTTCTTTCAAGTGAATAATTGGATATTCCAGATCATCGGCACTTATTGTTTCTTCTAATAAATCACGAAGTCCGTTCTCTGAAATGTACTTTTCACCATTAAAAATAATCGTCAAACCATTGTTTAAGTAACAATAATTCTTCACCATTTTAATCACATATTCCATTCGGAATTTATAATTTTTGAAAATGGTTTCGTCTGGCGTAAAAGTTACTTTTGTTCCTTTGCGCTTGGTAGTTTCAATAATATCTTCTTCAAGGACTAAATTTCCAGCTGAAAACTCAGCGGCTTTTTGCTTCTCCTCTCTCACAGATTCTACACGAAAATAGTTTGAAAGTGCATTCACAGCTTTGGTACCCACACCGTTCAAACCTACTGATTTCTGAAACGCTTTGGAGTCGTATTTACCACCCGTATTCATTTTCGAAACTACATCAACGACTTTACCCAACGGAATACCTCGCCCGTAATCACGTACCGAAACCGTTTTGTCTTTGATGGTCACTTCAATGGTTTTACCGGACCCCATAACAAATTCATCGATACAGTTGTCTAAAACCTCTTTTAACAGGATATAAATACCATCATCTGGCGAAGAACCGTCACCCAGTTTCCCGATGTACATTCCGGGGCGCATGCGAATATGCTCTTTCCAGTCTAAGGACCGAATATTGTCTTCGGTATATTGATTTTGATCGGACATTTTAAAATTTGTGGATTTTAACTTCGTTCAGTTTGGGCTTTACTTTACGCAAAGCTCTAGAATGTGCTAATGTAGTGTAATATGATAAATTTTAAAAATTCAAAGCCTCAAAGTTATCAAGAATAATATTGACAATCTCTTTTTGCTTTACGATTTAAAATTGCCAATCAATGACTTTAGCTTAATATCATATTCACCATTAGTTATAATTCCTTTTTGGATATCAAAATTAGCATCAAAACTAGGCAACGAAAAAGTTGCTTTTACGTTGGCACCATAACGCGGGAACGCAGTTTTTGCAATTTCTAAAACACTAGCGCCACCTCTAGCTCCTGGCGAAGTAGCCAAAAGTAACATGGGTTTATCCTGAAAAACTTTTCCGTTGATTCTAGAACTCCAATCGAAAATATTCTTGAAAGCAGCACTATAATTACCGTTGTGTTCTGTCATAGAAATCACTAACACATCTGCTGTTGCAATTGCAGCTAAAAATGCTTTCGCTAACTCATGCTGACCAATTTCAACCTCTAAATCAACAGAAAACAAAGGCATTTGAAAATCGTTTAAATCTAAAACTTCTACGTTTGCATTTTCAAAAAGATGCGCTGCATAAATTGCCAGTTTTTTATTGATAGAATTTTTACTGTTGCTTGCGCCAAAGGCAATTATTTTCATAAGATTGTTTTTTTTCTGAAATAAATTAATTGCTGTTGCGTATTTATTTTTAGATTTTTTTAAACGCTACATCTACATGAAACCTTTTTAGATTAATGAAAGTTTTAAATTCATTTCTTGAAGGTTTTACAACAAATCTAAAAGAATCTATCTGAACTGATTTTAAATGGGTTAAGGAATCTATTTTCTTTAAATCTTCTTTAGAACCAATGCTTTTTAAATGTAATAGATTTTTTTCTAAATCAATTGTATTGACCGTCCAATAGATAGAATCACTGTAGTTCAAAATTAATTTTCCGTTGAATCGTTTTGCTTTTTGAGTGTTTGAAAAAATAAAAATTGTATCAATTTCTTTGTTCGAAAGCTCTAAGGAATCACCTATTTTTATAAAATCAAAAACTACCTTGTAACCTTTAGAAACGTACTTGCCATTAACAAAATCAAATTCTTTTTTCAATGAGTCTATTTCGGTTTTATGAATTCTAAATTTTCTACAAAATTCTCTCCGAATCATATTTTCAGAGATATTCAGATAAACAGAATCTGAATTAATAAAAAGACCTCTGAATTTATTAGGTATTTTAGACAGTTCAGCATCATGAATTGGCTGTGGTTTTTCAAAATACACAAAACTTTCATCTGCTGGCGCATCTGCTTTTTTGCAAGAAATAACAGATAAAAACATCACTAACAAAATAAATTGTTTCATTTTGAATAGATTAAAATTTTAGTGAATTTACAATTTTAATTTTAATTAAACTTTAAACACCTACAAAAACCCCAGATTGCAGCGGAAAGCATTTTTGTGTAAAGCCACTATTTTTTTCTTGACCTGAAAGAGCGACCGCAGGAAGCTCCTTTGAGGACTTAGAAAAAAACGGCTTTATAGAAAAATCTTGAAGCGGAGAGCTGGATTAGGTCCATAAAAAAAGTCGAAGGCTATTACTAACTTTCGACTTTGAACTTTTGAATTTGAAAAAATTACACGTTGAATCTAAAGTGCATTACATCACCGTCTTTCACAACGTATTCTTTACCTTCTACTTTAAATTTTCCTGCTTCTTTACATTTTGCTTCAGAACCGTAGTGCACATAGTCTTCATAAGCAATTACTTCGGCACGGATAAACCCTTTTTCAAAATCAGTATGAATTACTCCTGCAGCTTGTGGCGCGGTTGAACCGATATTGATGGTCCAAGCACGAACTTCTTTTACTCCTGCCGTGAAATAGGTTTGTTGTTTTAATAATTTATAAGCTGCACGAATTAAAACGGATGCTCCTGGCTCTGACAATCCCATATCTTCAAGGAAAACTTGACGCTCTTCGTAGCTTTCAAGCTCTGTAATATCAGCTTCGGCACCTACTGACAAAATAATTACTTCTGCATCTTCATCTTTTACTAACTCGCGAACTTGGTCTACATATTTGTTTCCATTTACGGCAGAGTTTTCGTCTACATTACACACATACAAAACTGGTTTTGCGGTAATCAATTGAAACGATTCCATCAAAACTTCCTCGTCATTTCCTTGTGGAGTGATCGTTCTAGCCGATTTTGCTTGCAGTAAAGTATCTTTAATTCGATCCAAAAGCGCTTTTTCAGTTTGCGCTTCTTTGTTACCTGTTTTTGCAGCACGATTTACTTTCTCTAAACGTTTTTCAACCGTTTCTAAATCTTTTAACTGCAACTCGATATCGATAGTTTCTTTGTCGCGAATGGGATTTACATTACCATCAACGTGAACAATATTATCATTATCAAAACAACGCAATACGTGAATAATAGCGTTACACTCTCTAATGTTTCCAAGAAATTGATTTCCTAAACCTTCTCCTTTACTAGCTCCTTTTACTAAGCCGGCAATATCCACAATATCCACCGTAGCCATTTGTACGCGCTCCGGTTTTACCAATTCCTCTAGTTTATTAATTCTTGGATCTGGTACATTTACTACACCAATATTTGGCTCTATGGTACAAAAAGGAAAGTTAGCACTTTGCGCTTTTGCGTTTGACAAACAATTGAACAAAGTTGATTTTCCAACATTGGGTAACCCTACAATTCCTGCTTTCATCTGTAAATACTATTTTATTTTTTTACAAGAAACCTGTGAGTCATTTTATGTCAAACAAGATTCTTTTGAGTTTTAAATTTTGAACTAGCAAAGATTAATTCATAGTAAATACAGCCTTGCTAGCTTTAAAAGTTTGCAAATATACCATTTTAATACTGTTTTCAATAATTAAAAGATAGCATTACTGAGAACCTGCTATTTTTTAAAAAAAATTATAAATAGTACTAATGTTTTGTTAAAAAAAAATTATATTGCGGTCTATTTAAAAGCAAACCAAAAATAAAACTTAACTTATTATGAAAAAAATCGCATTATTATTAATCCTATTAAACGTCTCGTTTGTATTTGCACAAAAGCAAATATCAGGTGTGGTCAAGGATAATTCTGGAAATTCGTTGCCAGGAGTAAACATCGTAGAAAAAGGAACAAAAAATGGAGTTTCTACTGACACTGATGGTTCTTACAAAATTAAAGTAAATGAAGGAGCGACATTAGTTTTTAGTTATGTTGGATTCAACAAAGTAGAAAGAGCAGCAACAGAGGCTGTAATTAATGTTGTTTTATCTGAAGAAGGTGGACAAAATTTAAATGAAGTTGTAGTAACGGGGAGCAGAACAGCAGCTAGAACCAATACCACATCAGCGTTACCAATAGATGTTCTGTCTTCAAAAGACTTAAACTCCACGGGACAAGCATCATTTGATAAAGCATTGCAATATAGAATACCATCATTTAATACAGTAAATACACCTGTAAATGATGCTACATCTCTATTAGATCCTTATGAAATTAGAAACATGGGACCAAGTAGAACTTTAATTCTTATCAATGGTAAACGTAAAAACTTAAGTGCACTAGTTTATGTTCAAACGTCACCTGGACGTGGTGAAACAGGTGCAGACATCTCTGCAATACCTACTGACGCTATTGAAAGAGTTGAAATTCTTCGCGATGGAGCATCTGCACAATATGGATCTGATGCCATTGCAGGTGTAATGAACATCATTTTAAAGAAAAACACTAATGGAGGTTCCGCAACTCTAAGAACCGGAGTTACTAGTGAAGGAGATGGCGAAATGTACGGCATAAGTATAAACAATGGTACAACAGTGGGTGACAAAGGATTTATTAATTATACTGTAGATTTTTCTAAAACAGAAATGTCTAACCGTCCAGGAAAAGTAGATGCTGGAGGTGAATTTAATTACTGGGGCGGAACAACTGCTGGAGTAAACACTCTAGTTGACATTCAAAACTTTTTATCAAAACGTCCTGATGCAGGTAACATCAATGGAGCTCCAGAAACAGCTGCAGCAAAATTCCTAGTAAATGGTGGTAAAGATTTAAGTGAAAATGCACAAGTGTATTACAATGCAGCTTATGTTTACAAAAAAGTAAACTCGTTCGCAAACTATAGAACTCCATATTGGAGAACTGCTACAGATTTCCCATATCTACCATCTTTATATGGCAACGGCACACTTGCGTCTTATCAAGGTTATGTTCCTACATTTGAAGGTGAATTAAACGATTACAATGCTACACTTGGATATAAATTCAACAAAAATGGTTGGATTGGAGACGCAAGTATCACAACAGGGGGAAATCAACAGAATTATACTGTTTCAAATTCTCACAACCGTTCTAAAGATTCTAGCGGAAATTTCATTTATGCTTCAAACCCAAATTTTTATAGCGGACCACTTCGTTTTAACCCTGGTGGAGTTGGTTTCACGCATTATGTTGGAAATATCGATCTTAGTAAACAAATTTTTGACAATTTCAGTATTGCTTTTGGTTCTGAATTTAGAACAGAAATATTTGAAGTTAGAGCAGGTGACGAAGCTTCATATATAGGTGTTGGAGCAGATTCTTACCAAGGAAACACTCCTGAAAATTCAGGAAAATTTAACCGCTACAATATTGGTTTTTATGCAAGTGCTTCTTTAGACATAACTGAAGATTGGTTAGCAGAAGGAACTATTCGTTATGAGGATTATAGCGATTTTGGAAGCAAAGCAGTTTGGAAGTTAAGTTCAAGATATAAATTCGCAGACGACCTAGTTACTTTAAGAGGTTCAGCATCTACAGGTTTTAGAGCTCCTACATTACATCAAATATATACTCAAAAAGTACAATCATCATTTGGTGGTGGAGGGATTCAGCTTGAAGGAATTATCAACAACGTATCCTCTGCAGCTAGACAAAATGGAGTTGCAAATCTAAAAGCTGAAAGTTCTACTAACTACACTATCGGACTTGGAGTAAAACCTTCTAAAAACTTTAGCGCAACTTTGGACTATTACAATATTAGTGTGAAAGACCGTATCGTTTTGGGAGATAAAATCACATATAGCCCGGGCAATATTCAATCATGGTTTACAAATGCTATTGACACTAAAACTTCTGGTTTAGATTTTGTTGCAAATTACAGAAATATCGAATTAGGTTCTGGCAAGTTAACAATTAACCTTTCTGGAAATTACACCTTAGAAAACAAACTAGACGGTCCTGTACGCAACATTGCTAGTGTTGAAGCTGTTAACCAATCGGTTTTTGGCGCAACCCAAGAAGCTTTATTACTTACTTCACGTCCTAAATTTAAATATATTATTGGTGGAGATTTCGAAATTAATAAGTTCTCATTCTCTTTAAACAACACCGTTTTTGGACCAGCAAAATTCAAAAATGCTGATTTGTACGACAAAGCATTAACTGTAGAATTTTTAACTAAAGTAGTTACCGATTTAGGTGTTTCATACAGAGCAAATGAAAAAGTTACTCTTAACTTAAATGTAAATAACTTATTAAATGTTTTACCTGAATGGAAATTAAAGTCTGACGGTTCAACTGGTGCAGAGGCTATAATAAACAATCCAACAACATTGAAAAATCAAATTAACGATTTAACATTCAATGGTCGTTATTCACAGATGACTTATGATGGATCTCACTTCAGCCAATTAGGAACTATGGTCAATTTATCTTTGAACTACAAATTCTAATTCATTTATTGAATAACTCAAAAAGGACTATCGAAAGATGGTCCTTTTTTTTGGAACAAAAACTCTTCTCTGGATAAAATACATCCAAATAGTTTCAAAAAATCGGGCTATTTCGAAATTTTTAAATCTTAAGATTGACGATTAATCAACTTTCACAAAGTAAAATAATAGCTACTGTAAATTATACAATTTATCCTCGAAATTCCATAACAACTTATCTCTGTTGTCATTGTAATTTTACTTCATATTAATCTTATAAATAAAATAATTATGAAAACGATATTAATTGGAGCTATAGCACTTTTACTTTCAGTACAAAGTCAGGCACAAAACAAAAATGTAAAATCTGAGGTTAAAACAACAGTAACAACGATAAAAGACTCAAAAGGAGAAAAACAATTGGTTAAAACTCAAGAGATCAAAGAAACTCAAAATATTGAATTGAAGGATGCAGATTCAAATGCTTTGAATAAAGAAATAAAGCAAACTCCTGTTCAAGTAACTGCCATTACTGCAGTAACCGCAAATGGAGTGACCAATATTGTAGATGTTGATAGATCTGCTTATTACAACTACAACGGACAAAAATACCAAGTTAGTCTGGCAGAAACAGGTTATAATATGTACCTGCCAAATAAGGAAAAAGCGGCTGTTTTAAGAAAAACTTCAAATAACAATTACATTTATAGTACTAAAAGCAAAACCTCTTTTGGATACTTTAATGCTGATGGAAACTTAGTTTTAGAATCATACGATCCAGCAACAGATAAAATCACTTCTGAAATTTTTGAAATGATTAAGGAATAACAAAAATAGTATTGCATAAAAAAACCTGAGACTTCTCAGGTTTTTTTATGCTGTATAATTTATTCGTTGTGTAAAAAAGCTTGTCTATTAAGTAATGTTTCATCACTTTCTACATGCGCATCATCAGGAATACAGCAATCTACTGGGCATACTGCAGCACATTGTGGTTCGTCATGAAATCCTTTACACTCCGTACATTTTCCAGGAACGATATAATACACTTCGTCAGAAATTGGGGTTTGTGCTTCATCAGAATCAATTTCAGTACCGTCTGGCAAAATTACTTTACCTTTTAGTTTTGTTCCGTCCTTGTATCTCCAATCATCAGCTCCTTCATATATTGCAGTATTTGGGCACTCAGGTTCACAAGCTCCACAATTGATACATTCGTCTGTTATAATAATTGCCATCTTTTTAATTTAGGAATTAAGCAAATAAGATTTTCAAGTATAAGAATCTATTATCTTTCGTCTTTTAATCTTTTTACTATACTTTTTATAGCTTATTTTTGTGCAAAATTACAATCAAAACTATTCATAAGCAAACATTATGACATTAGAAACAAAAAAAAATGTTTTTGTTGAATTAGGAAAATTTTTAAGTCAATTTTCTGAAAACAATACCACAAAAAGCCAAAATGTTTTGCACAACGAAACATTTTTTGATGCTTTTCAAGAACTTATTATCCTGTCTCAATCACACAATGGCTGGTATACTCCTGAAAATGTATATTTTTCAATACAATCATGGTCAAAAGCATTAACAGCAGAAAAACTTGATCAATGGCTTTCTGCCTATACTTTAGAAATTCAAAAACCAAAAAATATTGCATTAATATTAGCAGGGAACATTCCTCTAGTTGGGTTTCATGATTTTTTATCGGTTTTAATAACTGGGAACAATGTGATTGTAAAAACATCGTCAAACGACCAACATTTACTGCCTTTTTTAGCCAAATATTTGATTGCAGTAGCACCTCCACTAGCGGATGCTATTCGTTTTGTTGAGGGTAAATTAGAAAACTTTGATGCTGTTATCGCCACGGGCAGTAACAATACTGCACGCTATTTTGAATATTATTTTAAAAACAAACCGTCTATTATTAGAAAAAGTAGAAATTCAGTAGCGGTTTTGAATGGTACTGAAAACAAGGAGGAACTCACTGCTTTAGGAGAAGATATTTTTAGGTATTTTGGTTTAGGATGTCGTAATGTATCTAAACTTTTTGTGCCAAAAGGATATAATTTCAACGCCTTTTTTGAAGCAATTTTTGAATACCAAGATGTCATTCATTATGAAAAATACGCCAATAATTACGATTACAACAAAGCGGTTTTCTTGATGAGTAATTTCATGATACTTGACAATGGTTTTTTGACTATAAAAGAAGATCAAAGCCATGCCTCACCTATTTCTAGTGTTTTTTATGAATATTACAAAGACTTACCTACACTACAAACAAAGTTAGACTCTGAAAATGAGCTGCTTCAATGTATCGTTTCGGGTGGTTGCATAGAAAATAGTATTTCGTTTGGACAAACTCAAAATCCGCAATTATGGGATTATGCAGATAACATAGATACAATTTCATTTTTGTTAACAATTTAGCAGAAAAAAGTGCGATTATTTCGAATTAATTAACGCTTTTTAAACTGCTATTGTCGAAATTTGCTTTTTAATTTTTTGGATATAACTACTCACATGAAAAAACACAACTACAGCGCAGGACCTTGCATTTTACCCCAAGAAGTTTTTGAAAAATCAGCACAAGCGATATTAAATTTCAATGATTCTGGATTATCTCTTCTAGAAATGTCTCACAGAAGTAAAGATTTTGTGTCCGTTATGGATGAAGCTCGATCACTTGTACTAGAATTATTAGGTCTTGAAGGCAAAGGCTACCAAGCATTATTTCTAGCAGGTGGTGCTAGTCTAGAATTTTTGATGGTTCCTTACAACTTGATGAAAGAAAATGGAAAAGCCGCTTACCTGGACACAGGAACATGGGCTGCTGCTGCTATTAAAGAAGCACAACTTTTTGGAGAAACTAGCATCATAGGTTCCTCTAAAGAACAAAATTACAATCATATTCCAAAAGGATACAGTATTCCTGAGGATGCTGATTATTTTCACTGTACGAGTAACAATACCATCTTTGGTACCCAAATGAAGGAGTTTCCAGAAACTAGCATACCTCTTGTATGCGACATGAGTTCGGATATTTTTTCAAGAGTATTGGATTTTTCAAAATTTGACCTGATCTATGCTGGAGCTCAAAAAAATATGGGGCCTGCAGGAACCACATTGATTGTTGTAAAAGAAGAAATTCTAGGTAAAACTGGTAGAACTATTCCTAGCATGCTGGATTATACCAAACATATTAAAGCAGAGAGCATGTACAACACACCTCCTGTTTTCCCTGTTTACGCTTCTTTATTGACTTTACAATGGTTAAAAAATTTAGGTGGAATTGCAGCCATTGAAAAAATAAACAATGCTAAAGCGGCTTTATTATATGCCGAAATTGATAGAAATCCATTGTTTAAAGGAGCTGCTGCTGTGGAAGATCGATCTAATATGAATGCTACGTTCTTGTTGAATGATGAAGCACATGCTGCAACCTTTGACGCTTTGTGGAAAGCTGCAGGAATTTCAGGATTACCAGGGCATCGTTCAGTAGGTGGTTACAGAGCTTCTATGTACAATGCGTTACCGTTAGAGAGCGTTCAAGTACTGGTGGATGTAATGCAGGCTTTGGAAAAAGCAATTTAAAAATTAAAATATTGAATGATTTAAAGATTTAAAAAAACAATTTTTAATCAATCACTACAATAAACAATATAGATTGAATCTTTAAATTTTTCAATCCTTAAAAATAAAATAAAAATGAAAGTATTGGCCAACGATGGAATTTCAAAAAGTGGAATTCAAGCTTTAGAAAAAGGTGGTTTTGAAGTTATAACAACAAAAGTAGCGCAGGAACAAGTGGCTAATTTTGTTAATGAAAACAATGTAAGTGTAGTTTTAGTAAGAAGTGCGACTAAGGTTCGCAAAGATATTATTGATGCGTGTCCAGGATTAAAAATTATTGGTCGTGGAGGCGTAGGGATGGATAATATTGATGTGGATTATGCTAAAAGCAAAGGGATTGCAGTGATTAATACGCCTGCTTCATCATCAGAATCTGTGGCAGAGTTGGTTTTTGCACATTTATTTTCGGGGGTTCGATTTTTGCACGACTCGAATAGAAATATGCCACTTGAAGGCGATACCAACTTTGATGGTTTAAAGAAAGCGTATGGTAACGGAATTGAATTGAGAGGAAAAACGCTTGGAATTGTGGGCATTGGCCGTATTGGTCAGGCTACTACAAAAATGGCGCTTGGACTAGGAATGAAAGTTATTGCTGCGGATAGTTTTATACCACAGGTAGATGTCACGGTATCTTTTTTTGACGGTCAATCTATTACCACTACTATCGTTTCACAATCTTTAGAATCAGTTTTTAAAGAGGCTGATTTTATTACGCTACATGTACCAGCACAAAACGGTTACATTATTAGTGATAAAGAAATTGCTAGCATGAAAGATGGTGTAGGAATTGTAAATTGTGCTCGCGGTGGCGTAATAGACGAGGTGGCTTTACTTAAAGGACTAGATAGCGGGAAAATATTGTTTGCAGGATTAGACGTTTTTGAGAGTGAACCAACGCCCGAGATGGCAATATTAATGCACCACAAAATCTCACTAACACCACACATAGGTGCAGCTACAGGTGAGGCACAAGATAGAATAGGAACTGAACTAGCCCAACAAATTATAAGTATTTTGGGATAAGGTTCATTATAAATGAAATGCATAAAAGGGATTTATTTTAAGTAATAAATCCTTTTTTTTCATTAGATTTGATATCTAAACAAAACCAAAACCTATGTTAGAACAATTAACACAATTAGCGCAACAGTTTGGAGTCGAGTCAGTTGTTAAAAACGATGCCATACCAAACGAACAAAACGAGGCAGTTATTGAAGAAGCAAGTAGCTCCATTTTTTCTGGTTTACAGAAAATTGCTTCAGAAGGCGGTGTAGAACAATTGGCTTCTTTGTTTCAAGGAGACAATGCTCAAAACGCTTCAAATCCTGTAGTTCAAAAACTTACTGAACAACTTACTGGAAGTCTTGGAGAAAAATTTGGTATCAATGCAGATGCCGCATCAGGTGTTGCAGGAAGTTTGATTCCTCAAATTCTAGGATCATTGGTAAATAAAGCAAAAGATCCTAATGATAGTAGTTTTCAAATCTCTGATATCATTGCAGCTATATCTGGAGGCGGAGCTCAGGGATCTGGAATTATGGATGCTATTTCAAAATATGGAGGACAATTTGGTTTAGATCAAAATGCTGATGGAAAAGTAGACATTAGCGATGCAATGGCAGCCGTATCTGGTAAAGGTGGTGGACTAGGCGGAATTCTTGGCAAACTATTTGGAAAATAAAAAACATTAAAAATCACCTCCTTAGGTGATTTTTTTTTGTTTAATGGTTTAAAAAAAGAGAATATAGTTGTAAATTTAAAGTAAAATTTCGATTATGAAACGTAGTTTATATATATTAGGAATAGTCGCGCTCATCATGTACAGTTGTGCTACAACTACTCCATTTACAGCTGTAAAAAATCCGTCAAATAATTCTACTAATGATACCGTAAGAATAGCAAATGAAGAACTCGAATACGAGGTAATCATTATTGAACCAGGTTTTAATTCTTGGCTAAACGCCACAGCTTTGCCTAGAAATTATCACACACAGGCTTTTCTAGAAAATAAAAACCGTTTTTATGTAACCGAATGGAATAACCGTGTTTTGCAACCACAGCGTTTTAATCCTAATTTATACGAAATGACAATTAATTATTATCCTAATATAAATTACGGGTATGAAGTAAATTATTTGATATACAACTACATGATATTTTTTCAAAATACATACAATCAAAGACTTTTTGGTTTTGTACCCATGAGATAATCTCACTATATTTGTATTCATTATAAATAAAAATGAATAAACTCAAACAACGTTGGGGAATTGAAACAAATTTTCAGTTCATAATAATTCTAATCGTTTTTGCTATCACGGGATCAGCATCAGCTTGGTTGTCTAAACCGTTTTGTACGTGGCTAGGTATAACAAAAGATTCTTTGGGATATTGGATAATTCCTGTACGTTTGATATTAATATTCCCTATTTACCAAGTATTACTGGTTTGTATTGGTTTTATATTAGGACAATTCAAATTCTTTTGGTCATTTGAGAAAAAAATGCTGAAAAGATTAGGACTCGGATTTCTTTTTAAATCATAAAAAATGCCTCGTTATGAGGCATTTTTATTTTTTATTAAATACGTGTATATCCACGTTAAGGTAAATGTGGGTATAAAATCAGTAAACGGTATAATTTCTTCAAGAAAAGTTATGACTCCTCCTACTTTACCAATTTTCCCTTTATACATCCAAGTCATTAAAAAACCTGCTAAAGGTGCCCAAACTACATCTGAAAATTCTCCAAGAAGAGGAATGGTAAAAGAAAGCATCCCAATAGCATCAAACAATATTCCCAACAAAAGATTTCTTGTTTTGTTATTTGCTTCATCATTAGCAACAGGTTGTATCATAAGTATTCAATTTATATTTATTGAACAATATACAAATCTAATGCCAATTATTTCTTAAGCTTTCCTTGATACATTTTCTTCAACTTATCAATTTTTGGAGTAATTACATAACTACAATACCCTTGCGTTTTGTTTTGGTTGTAGTAATTTTGATGGTATTCTTCAGCAACATAAAATTTTGTAGCAGCTGATATTTTAGTCACAATAGGTTTACCAAAAGTATTTTCTTGAGTCATCAAGGCAATGTAATCCTGTGACAACTGTTTTTGAGTCTCATTGTGATAAAAAATTTCACTACGGTATTGTGTCCCTACATCAGCACCTTGACGGTTAAGCGTTGTAGGATCATGAGTTGCAAAAAATATTTCAAGTAACTCTCCAAAACTTATTTTCTTAGGGTCAAAGGTTATTTCAATAGCCTCTGCATGTCCCGTTTCTCCGGAAGAAATATCATTATAAGTAGGACTTACAGTATTTCCACCAATGTAACCTGAAACTACTTTACTCACTCCGTCAAGCTGTAAAAATACTGCCTCGGTACACCAAAAACAACCTCCTGCAAATGTTGCAATCTCTAAATCTCCTTGTTTTTCCATATTTTTTGTTTCTAAACTTTTAGGCACAATTACGTTTTTTTCTTTGGCACAAAATGAAAAGGGCAAAAAGGCGATCATCAATCCAATTATTTTTTTCATATTTCAAATTTTAATCAAAGTTATTTATTATCAAACACCCTAGACCTATTCTTAACTAAAGTTTATAGTTTGTCAAACTGAAAAATTAATGACTTCCAATTCATAATACTTAAAATCTTTGTTTCTTTGTAAAAACAGAATAAAATGATAGAAGTCAAAAATATACATAAATACTACGATAAACTACATGTACTCAAAGGAGTTGATTTGCATATAAAAAAAGGAGAAATTGTATCTATTGTAGGGTCATCGGGAGCAGGAAAAACAACACTCTTACAAATTTTAGGTACCTTAGACAAACCCAGTACTCTACCCAACACAGATATTCAAAAAACAACAACTTCCTTGTTTATCAATGGTCAAGACATTTTGACTATGAATGACAAAGTTTTATCTACTTTCAGGAATTTAAATTTAGGATTCATATTCCAATTTCACCAGCTACTACCTGAATTTACCGCACTTGAAAACGTTTGCATTCCAGCATTTATTGCCAACAAACCAAAAGGCGAAACAGAGCACGAGGCAAAAAAATTATTAGACTATTTGGGTCTTTCACACCGCATAAATCATAAACCAAATGAACTTTCGGGTGGAGAGCAGCAGCGCGTAGCCGTGGCACGAGCACTAATCAACAAACCAGCGGTTATTTTTGCAGATGAGCCTTCAGGAAACCTTGACACCACATCAGCAGAGAATTTACATCAGCTTTTCTTTAAACTAAGAGACGAATTCGGACAAACATTTGTGATCGTAACTCATGATGAAGAACTCGCCAATATGGCCGATAGAAAACTAGTCATGGTGGATGGTTTGATTAGTAATTAGGAGCTTTTTCCAGCTATCCACTGTATTCCCGACCATAAAAACTACGGCCGAAAAAGCCTTGTTTTTTAAAATCGGGAGATGCCGTTCCTATCTGGGCTAAAAAAAGCCGTTACAAACACACTCTTTCTTATTATACCTTTCCTACCTTATAATGACTACAACAGAATTAAAAGATTTTCTAGACGACAAAGTTTTACAATACAACACCTTAGATTTCATAGAAAGTGATCCCGTTCAAATTCCGCATCTGTATTCACAAAAAGAAGATGTTGAAATTGCTGGTTTTCTAAGTGCTACCATTGCCTGGGGGAATCGTAAAATGATCATACAAAATTCGCATCGCATGCTGGATTTGATAGGCAATGCACCTTATGATTTTGTGATGTCACACACTCCCGCTGATTTAGAACGGTTAAATACATTTGTTCATCGTACTTTTAATGGTAAAGATTTCATTGGATTTATCCAATCTTTACAAAACATCTATTCCCATCACGGTGGACTAGAAACGGTTTTTACCAAAAATCAAGAACCTCATTCGATGCAAAATAGCATTTCCGAATTTAAAAAAATCTTTTTTTCTATCCCTCATCTCGCACGAACTCAAAAACACGTTTCAGATCCTTTAAACAATTCGGCAGCAAAAAGAATCAACATGTATTTAAGGTGGATGGTTCGAAATGACAAAACTGGCGTTGATCTGGGGATTTGGAAAAGCATCTCAACGGCTTCCCTATCTTGCCCGCTAGATGTACACTCCGGTAATGTGGCTAGAAAATTGGAGTTGCTTTCTCGAAAACAAAATGATGGAAAAGCCCTAGCAGAATTAGACGCTAAACTTCGCGAATTTGACGCACAAGATCCTGTAAAGTATGATTTTGCCTTATTTGGACTAGGCGTTTTTGAGGGTTTTTAAAACGTTTTCCAAGGCGCTGTTGTATCTTTATGAATAACAAAAAGACTGTAAATTAGCGCATTTGCTTGATTACTTTCAAAAAGACTATCTTTGCAAAAAATTTAAGCAAATGACTACTTTTGAGCAATTCAATCTTCCTAAATCCGTACAGAAAGCGATCGATGATTTAGGATTTACAACACCTACCCCTATTCAAGCAAAAACATTCTCAGTAATCATGTCTGGTAGAGATATGATGGGAATTGCGCAAACGGGAACTGGTAAAACATTTGCTTACCTACTTCCTTTACTCAAATTATACAAATTTACTCCTGGACATACTCCTAAAATAGTGATCCTAGTCCCTACGCGCGAACTTGTAGTGCAAGTGGTGGAAGAGGTTGAGAAATTGACAAAATACATGTCGGTTCGTACTATTGGTATTTTTGGTGGTGTAAACATCAATACACAAAAAACTACTGTTTACCAAGGTTGCGACATATTAGTTGGAACACCCGGCCGAATAATGGATTTAACATTGGATAACGTAATCCGATTTGAGGAAATGCAAAAACTCGTAATTGATGAGTTTGATGAAATGCTAAATCTAGGTTTTAGAACGCAACTTACCGCCATTTTGGCAATGATGCCAAAGAAACGTCAGAACATTCTTTTTTCAGCTACCATGACTGATGAAGTAGATGCTATTTTGAATGATTTCTTTGATTATCCCGAAGAAGTTACACTATCTGCGTCAGGAACTCCGTTAGAAAACATTACACAAATCACCTACAACGTTCCTAATTTTAACACGAAAGTTAATTTATTAAAACACTTATTATCTACCACACCAGATATGAGTCGCGTTCTTGTTTTTGTAAACAATAAGAAAATATCCGATTTACTACACGATCGCATAGAAGAAGATTTTGATGGACAATTTGGTGTCATTCACTCTAATAAATCACAAAATTATCGTTTGAGTACTATGGCCTCTTTTCAAGAAGGAAACTTAAGAGGTTTGATTACAACAGATATTATGGCAAGAGGTTTAGATATCTCTAATATAACACATGTAGTCAATTTTGAAATACCAGAATTACCAGAATTGTACATGCACAGAATAGGTAGAACTGGTCGTGCAGATGCTACAGGTACTGCAATCAGTTTAATTGCTCCACGCGAAGAGGAGTTTAAAATTGAGATAGAACTCCTGATGGATATGGAGCTTACTATTGAAGATTTCCCAGAAACAGTTGAAGTATCCTCAAAATTAATTGAGCCTGAGAAAGAAAGACAACCTATTAAGTTTTTGATGAAAAAACAAAAACTAGCTGGTGATGGTGCTTTTCAGGAAAAAAGTAAGAAAAACAAAAAGGTGAACTTAGGAGGTCCAGGAGTTACTAAGAAAAAAACTCACGGATCCGTTAATAGAAACATGTTGAAGACCAGAGATAAAAAACGAAAAGATAAAAAATAAATTACTTAAAAAGGGCTGCTACAACAGCCCTTTTTAGTATGATACATTTACTTATTATCTGTAAAAACAAGACAAACAGGCGCACACAATTCTATTTTTTTACCTGTATTGGTTAGCGTTCCTGTTTTTTTATTTCTTTTAAAAATAATTACGTCATTTGAATATTGATGCGCAACTAGTAAAAAAGCACCTGTAGGATCTATTGCAAAATTACGTGGTCCTTTTCCTAATGTTGAAACGTGCTCCACTAATTGGAGTGTCCCATTAGCATTGGCTTTAAAAATTGAAATGGTATTGGCATCGCCACGATTAGTAGCATATAAAAACTTTCCATCAGGAGAAAAATGAATATCTGCAGCTGTAAAATTTCCTTTGAAACCTCCTGCTAATATAGACGTTTCATCTCTTTTAACTAGTTTACCCTCTTTATAACTGTACACTGTAATCATACCACTAAGCTCTTGCAGAACGTAAACTAATTTGCCATTTTTACTAAAAGTTAAATGCCGTGGTCCACTTCCTGCTGTTACGAAAATGCTATCTTTTATTTGTAGCACATCAGTTTTTGCAAGCGGATCATAACTGTAGGAATATATTTTATCAGTTCCCATGTCATTAGCCAAAATAAATTTTTTATCCGGTGAAAAAGAGACCATGTGCACGTGAGGCGCTTCTTGGCGTTTGGGATTCAAACCTTTTCCGTAGTGTTGAATGACTTGTTTGGCTTTTTGGAGCGTACCGTCACTATTTTTTTCTAAAACACTGATCGAACCTCCTGAATAATTTGCTGCAATGACATTTTTGTCATGGTTAATAATATAGCACGGGTCAGCACCCTCAGCACTTTGCTTATTTAAAAACTGAATTGCTCCACTAGAAGCATTGTAATTAAAAGCACTAATTGTACTTTCTTTTCCAAACTCATTCACAGAATAAACGAAATTATTTTGACTGGATACTGTTAAAAAACTTGGATTAACTGTCTTATCAGTTGCGCTTTTATAACTGAAATCCCCATTTGAAGTATCAAAGTCATAAACATAAATGCCTTTACTGTCGCAATTTTGAGTGTAGGTCCCTATTAGTAAATTGATTTTTTTATTCTGTGCTTTAACAGAAAGACTAAAAACGAGGAGTATCAAGAAAACAAAAGATTTTTTCATAGTGTAAAAATTTGCTATTAGGCTAAAATACAGATTTAATGCACGCAGAAGTGAAATTATTTATTATTCAAAATTTACGAAACGTGCTGATAAACTGTCAACAAATTTGTATTTTTGATTCCATTATAAGCAATGAAATCCATTGGAGTTTTAACACATTCTAGTCAATACCATCACAGTATGCATTTTAAGCACCCTGAAGTTTTATATTTTTTATTCCTTTTACTCATACCTATATTGGTTCATCTTTTTCAATTGCGAAAGTTTAAAACCGAATTCTTTACAAATGTTCGATTTTTAAAGGCACTCACCATTCAAACTAGAAAAAGCTCTAAAATAAAAAAATGGCTCCTTTTAACCTGCAGATTATTACTATTGACATGTATTATCATTGCTTTTGCTCAACCTTTTTTTTCCTCAAAAGACAGTAAAAATAAAAACAATGAACTATTTATTATTTTAGATAATTCCTATAGCATGCAGGCTAAAGGAAAGAAAGGAGAACTATTAAAAAGAGCTGTTCAAGAACTGCTTGAAGAAACACCAGAAAATATTACATTTTCATTATTAACAAATTCTGAAAACTTTTGGAACACCGATATAAAATCAGTTCGAAGTAATTTGCAAAATTTAAAATACAGTTCTGAGTCATTCAATTTAGATAACATTCTAGCAAAGGTAAAAGCTCATAAATCCCCGTATAATAAAGATGTTGTAGTCCTTACAGATGGATTATCAATAACCGAAAAACAGGTAAAATCTAGCGATCAAAATATGAATCCTCTATTCATACTTTCAGAAGCGGAACAAAAAAATAATGCATCTGTAGATAGCGTGTTCATAAGTAAAACGGTCGAAAATTTCTATGAAATTACGGTGCAAGTTACTGGTTATGGCGATAAATTCCCTAGTGTTCCCATTTCTATTTTTGACAATAATAAATTAATTGCAAAAACTAATGTTGACCTGGATAGCAAGAAAAAAAATATCACTTTTACCATCCCGAAAAAATCATTTCATGGATATATATCTATTCAAGACAATGGTCTTGCTTATGACAACATCCTTTATTTTAGCATTTCGAAAAATAAAAAAGCAAATGTAATTAGTGTAGGAGAGCCTGCAAAAAGTAATTTCTTAACCCGAATTTACACTCCTGATGAATTTGTGTATAAAAACTATTCTTTAAGCACACTGGATTACAACAGTATAGAGCAGCAGGATGCTATTGTTTTAAATGAATTGAATGAAATACCTCAAGCCCTAGCAACTACTTTAAAATCGTTTGTGTCAAAGGGCGGACACGTTGTTGTAATACCGTCACCGGAAAGTTCAATTGAAACGTACAATTCATTTTTCAAAAATTTTGGTTCACTTTCATACAGTCCATTAGAACAAACCGAAAAGCAAATTACTAAAATCAACTTTAATCATCCCATATTCAATAATGTATTCGAATCAAAAATAACCAATTTTCAATATCCGAAGACCAAAATATCTTATCGTTTAAGCAGTTCGAGTCCCGCAGCATTATCTTATGAAGACCAGAGTCCATTTCTCACCTCCATAACAAACTCTGTAGCTACAGTAGCCGTATTTGCAGCACCTTTAAATCTTGAAAATTCTAATTTTCAGCAGTCGCCATTGATTGTACCTACGTTTTATAAAATGGTGATTAACAATCAAAATAACGGAGTTATTGCATATACAATAGGAAGTAATTTACCCCACATTACTGAAGCAGCTTTACAAAAAGACGCTATTGTAACCATTAAAGGAACCGATGAGCAATTTATTCCCATTCAACAAATCTTGAGTACTAAGGTTAAAATGACTTTTAATGGTTACCCAAAACAAGCCGGAAATTTTAGTGTTTTCTCCAAAAAAGAATGGATAGAAAATCTCAGTTTCAACTACGCAAGATCAGAGAGTGATTTAATTAGAAACAATGATAACGTACTAGCTGATTTGAACCAAGAATCATCTATTACATCATTCTTTAATGCTTTACAAACAAACCGAACCGATAACCAAATTTGGAAATGGTTTGTTATATTTGCACTACTATTTCTACTCTTAGAAATGGCTATTCTCAAATTTGTCAAATCATAAAAAAAGTTCCTTAAATATGAAATTAATTATCCGAGATGCAAAAATTATTGACCCTAAAAGTTCATTTCATAATACCATTTCAGATCTTTTAATTGTAGATGGATACATTCAAGAAATAGGAACTAATCTTGAAAATCCAGATCAAATTCAAGAAATTAAACTAGATAATTTACATCTCTCACAAGGCTGGTTTGACAGCAGTGTCTCTCTTGGAGAACCTGGATTTGAGGATCGAGAAACCATACTTAACGGGCTACAAGTAGCGGCAAAAAGCGGATTTACAAGCATTGCATTACAACCTAACTCCTATCCTGTAATTGACAATCAATCCCAAATACATTTTGTAAAAAGCAAAGCAACGCAGACTGCAACGCAACTCTATCCCATAGGCGCTATGACAAAAGATAGCGCAGGAAAAGATATTGCCGAATTATATGATATGAAAAATGCTGGTGCAGTAGCCTTTGGTGATTATAATAAAAGTACCGAAAATGCCAATTTACTAAAAATTGCATTGCAATACGTTCAAGACTTTGATGGTTTGATAATTGCTTTTTCACAAGATGAACATATTAAAGGTAATGGAGTGGCAAATGAAGGAATTGTATCAACTCAACTTGGGTTAAAAGGAATTCCAAATTTAGCCGAAGAAATTCACACTGCGAGAAATTTATTTTTACTAGAGTACACAGGAGGAAAACTACACCTGCCTACTTTATCTACTGAAAAATCTATAGCATTAGTTAAAGCCGCTAAATCAAAAGGCCTTCAGGTCAGTTGTAGTGTTGCTGTACACCACTTAGTACTCACTGACGAAAAACTACAAGAATTTGACACCAGATTTAAAGTTACACCTCCATTACGAACCGAAAGTGACCGTCAAGCTTTGCTCAATGGAGTCCTTGATGGAACAATAGATATGATTACTACCGATCATAATCCGATAGATATTGAACATAAAAAAATGGAATTTGATGGAGCAAAAAATGGTACTATTGGCCTTGAAAGTTGTTTTGGCACCCTAATGACCGTTTTACCACTTGAAGTAGTTATTGAGAAATTAACTTCTGGTAAAAAAACCTTTGGTATACCCGAAGAAATTATTGCAAATGGTTCTAAGGCTAACCTCACACTTTTCAATCCTGATTTTAAAAGTGTTTTTAGCAAATCATCTATTTTATCAAAATCCAAAAATTCAGCTTTTCTGGGAACTGATATACAAGGAAAAGTGTACGGAATTATCAATCAAGACCAATTAATTTTAGCGTAGAAGATGAATACAACAAATATAGAATCTGGTAAAACAGCCGCAATTACTAGCTACATTTTAGGAATTGGTGTTTTTATAGCCATGTCCATGAATTCCGAAGATAAAAATGAATTTGCATCATTTCATATCAGGCAAGGATTAGGAATCACACTAACTTTTATTTCACTCGGTTTGATCGTAAGTAACTTTGACAGCTTAATGATCTCAGCACCCATGTGGATCTTTACATTTGTATTGTGGTCATACGGAATTACAAGCGCAATAAAAGGAGAAACAAGACCGGTACCTCTGTTAGGTACATATTATCAAAAATGGCTTTCAAATATATCTTAAACACAATGGCATTATCACTTGAATACAAAATAAGAGAACCCAAAATAATTTTAGACAAGAATCCACTTTTGTTACTCCTACATGGTTATGGAAGTAATGAAGCTGATTTATTTTCATTTGCCGAAGAACTTCCGGAGCAGTATTATGTAATTTCGGCTAGAGCTCCGTATGACATGCAATACGGAAGCTACGCTTGGTACGCTATCAACTTTGATGCTGATGAGAATAAATTTTCAGATCACGATCAAGCCAGAATATCTAGAGATGTTATTGTTCAATTTATAGACGAATTAACCGCAACTTACCCCATTGATGCGCAAAATATTGCCTTAATAGGCTTTAGCCAAGGAGCTATTTTAAGCTATTCTGTTGCCTTATCTTACCCTGAAAAAGTGCAAAAAATCGTTGCCATGAGCGGGTATTTCAATGCAGAGATTATTAAAGACGGTTATCAAAAAAACAATTTTGATACTTTAAAAATATTTGCATCACATGGAACCGTTGATCAAGTAATACCTATTGATTGGGCAAGAAAAACACCATCAGTGATGGAAACTTTAGGCATTAACACTACCTACAAAGAATATCCTGTGGGACATGGTGTAGCGCCACAAAACTTTTATGATTTCAAGAATTGGTTACTTGAAAATTAAATAAAAAAGTCGCAGTTAAATTTAATTTCAACTGCGACTTTTTTTTATTTCTGATATATGAATGATTGATTTACTTCGAATGAAATACTTTCATCATCATTCACAAAGTATTTCAGCAGAACTTCTCCACATTTCTCCATCGCTATAATCAGCAATAATCCATCTGTGATTTAAAATTTTCACTTTGTTAATGATAAACTTATTTGCCCCTATTTGATCTTGACCTGTATAAGGATTCCCTTTTGGGTTGGCATTAAAATCCAAAAGTTTTTCAGTGACAAAAGGAATTAATTTTTCATATTGAATCATTTTATCATTCGACCCAGATTCAAAATAATTTTGTGCATTTTCATTTTTTTCTAATGAAAAGTAATTAGCACTTTGCAACTCATTTGACAATAATGCAATGCTATCTCTCAATTTTTTAGTGGTTTTATCGTAACGTTTTTGTTCAAATGCAACCTCTTTGCTCAAAAACATGTACGTAAAAATAGTAGACAAAACTGCGAGAATAGTCAAATACAATAAGAATGATTTTTTCATTTTTAGTTTAATTAAATTATAATTTCCAAATTGTCATAGGCAAGATACACGTTCTCAGGAAGTTGTTTTTCTACCTCTTCATGAAAGCCCAATACATGACTAATGTGTGTGAGATATGCTTTTTCTGGTTGCACCAAATTTATGAAATCTAAAGCTTCTTTCAAATTGAAATGTGTATCATGCGGCTCTTCTCGCAAGGCATTGATCACTAAAACTTTCAAATTTTTCAATTTTAAAACCTCCTCGTTATTGATTGTTTTCACATCTGTTAAGTAGGCAAAATCATCAATTCGATAACCAAAAACCTGCAAACTCCCATGAAGTACATCAACAGGTACGATCATTTTTTCACCCAGTTCAAAAGGCTGATTATTGATGACCTCTATCGTTTTTACAGATGGTGCTCCTGGGTATTTATTGATGGTTTCAAAAACATACGCAAAACGCTCCTTAAGATTATTAATCACTCGTGTATGAGCATAAATAGGAATCTCTCCTTGTTTAAAATTAAAAGGCCTAATATCATCAAGTCCTGAGGTATGATCTGCATGCTCGTGAGTAAACAAAATAGCATCTACTTTTTGACAATTAGATACTAGCATTTGCTGTCTAAAGTCAGGACCACAATCAATAACAAAGGAATAGTCATCCCACGATATCCAAACTGATACTCGCAACCTTTTGTCTTTAAAATCAGTACTCTTACACACGGGATGGTTACTCCCAATAACAGGAATGCCTTGAGAGGTGCCCGTTCCTAAAAAATATACTTTCAATTCAATAGATTTTATTTGCAAAAATAGGGTTAATTATCTTTCTATAATAACCTATTTCATTAACTTTGTATCATATTAGGAATTAAAAAAATGGATACAGAGATAAAATTAAAAGGTGATAAAATCATCGAACAAATCCCATCAATAAAAGACAAAGCACTTCGTATCAATTTGAACGAAAATATTTATGGGACATTTGCTGAAATTGGAGCTGGACAGGAAACTGTAAGACATTTTTTTAGATCTGGTGGTTCTTCTGGAACAATTGCAAAAGCCATGTCTGCTTATGATAAAGACTTTAGTGATGCCGTTTACGGTGTAGAATCGGACGGTAGGTATGTAACAGAGAGTAGGTTAAAAAAAATGCTTTCGCATGAAGTAAACCTTATCGAACAAAGGTTGAGTCGTGAAAAACATCCTAATAAAATGTTTTTTAGTTACGCCAACACGGTTGCCACAATAGATTTTGCTAAACAATTTAAAGGCCACGGATGGGTAGGAATTAGCTACCAAATTGAACCTGATGAAGATTACAATGAAATTATACTTCACATTCGTTTTAAAGAAACAGATGTAAGATTACAACAAGAAACCTTAGGGATTCTAGGTGTAAACTTAATTTACGGAGCTTTTTATAAATACAATGATCCTAAAAGATTGCTTCGTTATTTATATGATCACTTAGATAAAGACCAACTTGAAATTGACACCATAAATTTCTCTGGACCTCGATTTGCAGATGTAGACAACAGATTGATGAGTTTACAACTTGTGAAAAATGGCATGACAGATGCCGTGATGTTTAACCCTGATGGTAAAAACATTCTTCCTGCAGCCATTCTTTACAAGAAAAACATACTTGCTTTTAGAGGAAGTTTTCGTCCTGTGACCAAGGTAAATATGGATATGTATGAAAAGTCTTTAAAAATGTTTTTGAATGAAAACAAAGTAGATAAAGACAATACACTAGTTGTTTTTGAAATCACATTATCTAATTTACGTTCTGATGGGGAGATCAACGAAAGGGATTTTATGGATAGAGCTGAGCTTTTATGTTCACTAGGACAAACCGTTATGATCTCTAATTTCCAAGAATATTATAAAGTTGTAGAATACTTTGCTAATTATACTAAGGCTCGAATGGGTCTAGCATTGGGAGTTAATAACTTAATTGATATTTTTGACGAAAAATACTATCGCCATTTAAGCGGAGGAATTCTTGAAGCTTTTGGGAAATTATTCTACCGCGATATGAAAGTTTTCTTATATCCAATGATAGGTGAAAACGGTGAAATAATTAACTCTGACAATTTGAAGGTACATCCACGAATGAAAGAACTCTACAAATTCTTTAAATTCAATGGAAAAGTAGTTGATATTGATGATTATGATCCTACAATCTTAAATGTGTTTTCTCGTGAAGTACTCAACATGATCAACCACGGTAAGCCGGGATGGGAAAGTATGTTGCCGTCAGGTATTGCTGAAATTATTAAAGAGCACCAATTATTTGGTTATTCTCCTCAAAAAATCTTAAACGAAAGCAATTAACTTTTAGCTAAATATTAAAAATCCAGTACTCAAGAATACAATCTTGAATACTGGATTTTTTTATTGATGAAATTTTGTAAATCCTAAATTGTATTATTTTAGGATTTGAGCAGCATGTACTTTGGTTTTCACATCAGATATAAC
>NZ_JBWJVJ010000009.1:0-138917 GCF_056428925.1 Flavobacterium sp. GNP011
AATTGGTTTTGTATTTGGAAGATTTGGCAAATCCGAATAATGGGCTTAATTTAGTAGCAAACCCGCTTTAGTAGCAGGACGTTGGTATTAATTCGCCCTCAACACCAAAAAAACAAAGTAATTTTAAATCACTCAGCATAAAAAACTAACACCAAAATAGAAACTAAAATATGTACCTTAAAAAAACACTTTTTGCTTTAGTCATTATCACAATATTATCTTTTAATATTCTTGAAAAGAAATCTTTCGAATTTATTTATCCAAAACAAAATAACATAAAAATAAGTTTATCATCGGATCATTTTAAAAAATTTGAAAAAGAATGGAGAGGTTCAGATTACTATTACTATGCAGAAAAAGACGGTTTTATTTGCTCTATCCTTTTTTACAAACTTGATGAAGAAGAAAAGCTAGCTCTTGTTGAAGTTCCTAAAATTCAAATTTCAGAAAAAATGAAAGAAAGTGGAAAAGAGTTTCCGCAAAACTCTCCTGTTTTTCCTTATGTCTACTTTAAAAACAATTCAAATCTAAAAAAAATGGAGGAGAATGATATAAGTTGGGGAGAAATGACTGATGATTTTATGTTTAGAAAAAATGAAATTAATTTACAAGGAAGTAAAATCATTCAAAATCACATGTACGGTTATGCGATGTTTAATAACGATTTATTTGTTATTGTACATTTATCAAAAATGAATTGTACCGAAAATGATTTAAAAGAAATGGAAGAAATTTTAAATTCATTGAAAAAAGTAGATAAATAAGAACTACTGCTAACACACGCTACAAGCAATTTGGGTACTGGGCTTAATTTAAAATTGGTTTTGTATTTGGAATTTTGGCTAATCCGAAAAATAACGCTAATTTAGTACCAAACCCGTTGTAGTGCGGGAACATTAGCGGCAAGTTTAACCATATATTCGAAAATGAAATTCATAAAAATTAGCGCAATTTTTATATCATTAACTTTCATTTCTTGCGATGAATCTGTTAGCATTAAAGATAATTTTACAATTCGATATGAAGAAATGTTTTCGTCAATATCTTTAACTAAATTGACAGGTGATAATACAAGTCAAGTTTACGTAAGTGATGTGACCGAAGCATATTGGAATAATGATTCTTTAGTTGTTTCAGGAAATAATGGCTGTTTTCTAATAGAATTCGGAAAAACTCAATACGATGACGAAATGGTTAAAATAGAATGCGATAACTTGAAAAATAAATTAAAAAAGGGAAGTATAAAAAAATATCTTCAAGATTAAAAACTTACTGCTAAGAGCGTTTGGCAAGATTTGGGTTTTCGGCTGAATTTAAAATTGGTATTGTCTTTGAAAAATTAGACATAAACCAAAAAAAATAATTTAGTCCCAAATCTATCCAAGCCGAAGGACTTTAACAGCAAGTTTGAAACTCGACGAACACAACTAAATAAAGAAAAAATGACTCAAAAGATTACATTAGCTTCGTGCCAAACATTAAATAGAGACATTATTTAATGAAATATTTTCTTAATCTTATCCTTTGGTTCGCACTGATTTGTTCAAGCTTTATATTTTGGCTAAAAATCTCGATTGGTTCAGTTAAATCGTATGGCTTCAATTTTTTTGCTGTTTACATTTCTCTTTTCATTTTGATATTTTCTCTTCTATCTATTATTATAATTTTGATTAAAGGAAAATTTCAGAAGGAAACTTTCAAAGAAATCAAAAAAGAAATATTTCTATTTTTATCGACAATAATCATTCTTACGTTAGCAGGATGTATAAATTAGGGAAAACCTACTGCCAACACACGTTACAAGCAATTTGGGTTTTAGGCTTAATGGAAAGTTGGACTTGTATTTTTAAGATTTGGCAAATCAGAAAATAGAGCTTAATTTAGTACCAAACTTCTTGTAGCGCGTGGACGTTAGCCGTCAGTTTGGCGGAAACGTAGAAAAACAGCGAAAAAAATCAAAATTTATATTAAAATGAAACTTCAACCAATGATACCGATTAGAGTTTTTCCAAACGAAGAATTTAGGGAAATAATAATTGAGGATAAACTAAAATTACGTTACGCAATTTCAAATAAAGGAAGATTAATTAGCTTTGTAGACGATATAAAGTTTGGAAGAGAATTGAAAGGCGGAACTGCTGATGGTTACAAAACATTCAATTATAAAATCTATAAAAATGGAAAAATAACAAACAAGCTTCTATTTTTCTCAAAACTTATTGCTGAATATTTTATACCTAAAACTTCAGAAAAACAAACGTACGTTTTACATTTAGATAGAAAGCGTGATAATGATGATTACAGAAATCTGAAATGGGCAACAAGAGAAGAAATGCTTGAATTTAGGCGAAAAAGTCCGTTTGTAATCCAAGCGAGGGAAAATTTATTGGAACATAATTTAAAATCTAACGGAAGAAAATTAACCGTAACTAAAGTTATGCTAATCAAAAGACTTTTAGCAAAACCTGAACAAAGAACAAGATTAAAAATGATTGCAAAACAATTTGGCGTAAGTGAAATGCAAATCAGAAGGATAAAAAGTGGCGAAAATTGGAGCCAAGTGAAAATCTGAAAACGAAATAAATAAAAAACCGAACTGAAAATACACGCTACAAGCAATTTGGGTATCAGGCTTTATTAAAAGATGGTTGTGTACTTGCAAAGTCAGTGTTTAACCGAAAAATTAGGATTCCTTAATCCGCCACTTCAGCAAGTTGTAAAATGTTATTCTACGAAAAACCGCTTAAACATTGAAAAAAAATAAATATTTATGCATCAAATTATCATTCCATACATTAACAAACACAACAATGAACCTTTAACAAAAGAAGAAGAACTTTTAGTTGTTTCCTCATTTCAATTAAAAAAATTAAGAAAAAAGCAATATTTTTTACAAGAGGGAGAAGTTTGTAAATACGCAGGTTTTATTATAAAAGGTGCCATGCGACAGTACAGAGTTGATGAAAATGGAATTGAGCATATTCTACATTTATATACCGAAAATTATTGGGCTACTGACCGTGAAAGTTCTATTATGCTTACACCTTCTAGATATAATATTGATGCTTGGGAAGATACTGAATTACTAGTTATTTCAAGGGTAGAGATGCTTGAACTAATGGAAAAAATACCTGCATTAGTTAAAATGTTTCAAAAATTGGATGAAAGAAATGCGATAGCCTCTCATCGAAGATTAAATTCATCAATAAGCAGCAACGCAGAGGAACGTTTCAAAGAATTTGCCGAAAATCATCCCCAATTTGTCCAACGTTTTCCATTACATATTATTGCTTCTTATATAGGTATTACCAAAAGTACTTTAAGCCGTATTAGAGGCATCAAAAAGTAATCACTTTTTTTGTTGTCAAAAGGCAACGGTATTATTTGCTTTTTGGGGTCGTTTTTTAGTTCATTTAGGGTGCAAATTTGCATCATTAAATTAATTAAAAAATACAAAAAAAATGGAAAATTCTAACAAAATAGCATCAACTCAATTACTTCAAAACAGTTTAGACAAATTTATTGCAAAAGACATGAAAGGTTGGTCAGAACTATGTGCAGACAATGTAGTTGCTGAATTCCCTTTTGCACCAGAAGGAACGCAAAACAGATTTGAAGGAAAAGAAGCTCTCTACAACTACTTGAAAGATTACCCAAGTTTTATTGACGTTAAGACATTGCCTACGCTAAAAATTTATGGCACGGATAATCCAAATATGGCAGTTGCCGAATGGAGCGCTTCAGGTGTAGTTATTGGCAATGGTAATCCTTACGAAATGAGCTATGCAACTTTTGTAACTTTTGAAAACGATCTAATTGTTAACTACCGTGAATATTGGAATCCACAAGCATTTCAAAAAGCAATGAGCGGCGGGAATTTTGCTGAATAATACTTAAATAAGTAAAGCCGTTGTAGAAATTCAACGGCTTTTATGATTATTCATCATTTCAAAAAATAAAAATGAAAAAATTAACAAATTTTTCTACACAAGGGCAAAGAGCTGATTTAGGTCCTTTGCAAATACAACGAATGTTGCCAAACCGATATGCCAATGCAGTTGGACCATTTGTATTTTTGGATTATGTAGCTCCAGCCATCAAAGAAACTATCAATAAAAATGGAATGGGTGCTCATCCTCACAGAGGTATTGCAACATTAACTTACATTTTGCAGGGCGAAGTGGAGCATTTCGATAGTGCAGGTAATACAGGCAAAATATATTCAGGTGGAATGCAATGGATGAAAGCAGGGAATGGAATAATACACGATGAAAATTTTAATTATGACAGCCAAACCGATAGCAAATACATACACGGATTTCAGTTTTGGTTAAATTTACCAGCCAAGAATAAAGCTGAAAAACCTGAACATATAGCCATTCAAGCCAATGAAGTACCACAAAAACAAATAGCCGATAATGGCGGATGGCTAAAAGTAGTGGTTGGAAATTATGAAGGGTTAAGTTCCAAAATTCCCAATTATTCAGAGCAATTTTTGTATCATATCCATTTAGAACCCTTAAAATATTTTACTTTAAATTTTAAAGATAAAATTGAAGTTGCTGCCTTTTTACCAACTTCCAATGTAATTTTGAATGATACAGAATATCAGAAAGGAGATTTTGTGGAATTTGATAGAAATGGAGGAGAAATTGAGATTAAAAACACTTCTGACAAAGCCATTGACATAATGCTTTTTGGAGGCGAAACTTACACCGAACCCATAATTGCAGAAGGCCCATTCATAATGAACACCCAATCAGAAATAGCGGAAGCTTACCGTGATTTCTATGCAGGAAAATACGGAAAAATAAAAATTAATAATATTTAAAATTGTAAAAAATGAAAAGGAACTCAAATTTATTAAATCCTTTAACTAAAGGTGGAATTACACTAAAAAACAAAGTAGCTATGGCACCCATGACCCGTAGCAGAGCCATAGGCAATTTACCAAACGACCTAATAGCCACGTATTATACTCAAAGAAATAATGCAGGTTTGATTATTACAGAAGGCAACGCTCCAAGTATAAATGGAATTGGTTATGCTCGTACACCTGGTATTTATTCTTCAGCGCAAATAGAAGCGTGGAAAAATGTAACTACAAAAACAAAGCAAAACGACACTGTTTTTTTTACTCAATTAATGCACGTTGGTCGTATTGGGCATAGTGCCAATATGATTGCAGGAGCTACCTTATTAGCACCATCGGCTATAAGTGCAAATGCTGATATGTGGACCGATACACAAGGCATGCAAAAAACAGAATTGCCAAAAGAAATGACTATTGATGAAATCAATCAAACCATTAATGAGTTTGTAATTGCTTCTCAAAACGCTATAAAAGCAGGTTTTGATGGTGTTGAATTACATGGAGCAAATGGTTATTTAATAGAGCAGTTTTTAAATAGTGAAACAAATATCCGAAAAGATGGCTATGGCGGAACTATTGAAAATAGAGCTAAATTTCTTTTAGAGGTCGTTAAAAAAGTGGGTGATGCCATTGGTTTTGATAAATTAGGTGTAAGATTATCTCCTTACAATCAATTTAATAGCATGCCAATTTATAGTGATATTGCCGATATGTATCGTTATTTATCGGTTGAATTAGGTAAATTAAACTGCGCCTATTTGCATATTATTGATTATGCTGCATTGGCAACTGAAGAGGGCAGACAATTGCTTACAGATATTAGAAATAATTTCTCTAATATTTTAATTAGAAATGGCGGTTATAACTTAGAAAGAGCAGAGCTTTTAATAGAGCGCATGGAAGCTGATATGGTTTCATTTGGTTCGGCATACATTGCCAATCCTGACTTGGTAGATCGTATTGAAAATAGCCATGAATGGGCGAAACCCGATAATACAACATTTTATACTGCTGATGCAGTTGGGTTTACCGATTATCCACGTTTTAATTAAAGATAAAAGATGAAAATACTAGCATTTGGAGGTAGCAATAGTTCTGACTCAATCAACAAAAAATTAGCAACTTACACTTCATCATTTTTCAAAGAGCATTCAATAGAAATTCTTGATTTGAATGACTATGAAATGCCTTTATTTAGTGTAGATAAATTAGCAAAAAATGGCTTGCCTCAATTGGCATTAGATTTTGCGAAAAAAATTGATGAATGCGACTTTCTTATTATGTCACTTGCCGAAAATAATGGAGCATACACTGTTGCTTTTAAAAACATCTTTGATTGGATTTCGGTAATTCAAGACCGTAAAGCATTTTGGGGCAATAAACCCACATTTGTAATGGCTACATCGCCAGGCCCAAGAGGTGGTGCGTCAGTATTGAATTTGGCAACGACTACGCTTCCTTACTATGGTGCAAAGGTAGTAGAGACATTCTCATTACCAAGCTTTTACCAAAATTTCAATGCAGAGAGTGGCATTGTAAATACAGAATTTAATGCCGACTTAAAGGCAAAAATTGAAAAAGTAAAAGCTGACTTTTTGAAATAAAAATTATGAAAGCGACAACACAGAAAGTAGCCTTAATAACAGGAGCTGCAACAGGTATCGGTCGTGCAATTGCCATTCGTTTGGCAAAAGACGGAATTGCAGTTGCCATTAATTATGTCGGGAATTCAAGTCAAGCAGATGAGGTGATTAGTGAAATAAAAGAAGCTGGTGGAAATGCAATGGGTTTTCAAGCTAATGTAAGTGTTGTAGCAGAGATTGTTAAACTTTTTGATGATGTAAATGCAACCTTCGGTCAAATTGATATTGTAGTAGCTAATGCAGGCATAGCAGTTATGGGTATTCCTATTGTTGATGTTACAGAAACAGATTTTGACCGAATTAATGCTGTAAATCACAAAGGCACTTATTTTGTTTTGCAACAAGCAGCTAAGCACGTTCGGAATGGCGGACGAATTATACAAATTTCTTCAACGAGTTCTCTTTATCCAGCGGCAGGTCTTGGTATTTACGCACCCAGTAAAGCCTCAGGAAAAGTAATTACTGAAATTTTGGCACAAGAACTTGGGCATCGACAAATATCCGTCAATAGCGTTTTCCCCGGTCCAACAAAAACTCCATTAATGGAAAAAGAAGTATCAAAAGAAGAAATGGAAAGAATAGGTAAATCAATGACCTTGGGCAGAATGGGAGAGCCCGAAGACATTGCAGGAGTAGTTGCCTTTTTAGCAAGTGAAGAAGGTTCTTGGATAAACGGACAACAAATAATTGTAAATGGTGGAGGTAGAATATAAAAACAAGTCTCGAAAAAGCAAAAAAACACAACAGCGGTTTTGAGAAATTGGGAGCTTTGAGCTTAATTTAAAGTTTGTTTTGTAATTTGATTTTCTGTTTTTAACCGAAAGTTTCGGGCTTACAAATCCCCAACTTCTTAAAGCCGCGAAACGTTAAGAAAAAGATTGAGCGAAATTCCGTTGGAATTTACTCTATGACTTTTTATTTAGAATGCATTTATTTAAATAATTGCAAATGTTGTTTATAACAGTTAAGCTAAATAAACTGCTATAGTGAATATTCTGAAATATCTTTTATCCACTTACAAAAGCCAAAACGATTATTCTGAAAATAATTAATCCTTAATAAAAAATAGTATATTTGGATAACTAGAAAATAAATGGCATTGTTGAATTGAGGTATTGAGTTCGAAATCGTTAAACCATTTCAAAAAAGAAAAGTCCAACTAATAAAATAAATAGTATGAAATCAAAAAAACTTTTTTTCGCTGTAAGTATTTTAACAATTGCTTTATCAATTTTTAGTTGTTCTAAAGATGATACTCCTTCACCCAATTCGCAATCAACTTCAATTCCATCTGTTTATTCAAAAATATATGGAGCTACAAGTATTACTTCTGATGGTACTTTTATTACAATAAAAACCAGTGATCAGCCCAACCACAAAAGTGCTTATTGGGCTAATACTAATTCTTTGTATGAAGCCTTCACTCCATCTGTAACTAGTCCATCGTTTACTGGTGGTGCATTTATCAAGGCTCCAAATAATATTACTTCACAAACAATTACCTTGAAGATACCTTTAAATCCTAAAGTTGCAACGACACATAGCCCCACACCAATGGGTGTTATGGGTGTAGCACTAGATGGCGTTCCTTTTTTTAATCAATATGCTGCTGGAGGTGTTTCGCTAGGTGGAGAAGTAAATGGTTTTGACCAAGCTTGGGGACATCCACAAGCATCTGGGATGTACCATTATCATGTTGAACCTTATTATTTAACAACGGTTAAATCTGGTGCAACAAAATGGGGGTTATTGGGTTTCTTATTAGATGGGTTTCCTGTCTATGGTCCTAAAGAAGAAAATAACACTGACCCTTCTAATCTTGATGTTTATCATGGTCACACTCATGTTACTATTGATTTTCCTTCTGGAATTTATCATTATCATATTTCAAATACTGCTCCGTACATTAATGGTAATGGATTTTATGGTACTCCTGGAACAGTTACGCAATAATGAAAAAAATTGTAATTTTTACACTAATTTTCTTCTTTTCTTGTAAAAATGAAGAGAAGAAAATTATTTTTTCTAAACCATTAAAAAAAGTTCCATTAGTTTACAAAGATGCCTCAAACTATTTATTTCAAATGCATCAAGATACTGTTTACTTTGACCATAAAAAATTTTCTGGAATTCAATACTCTTTATATAAACAAGGAGATACGGCTTTTATTAAACCCTATTTAAAAGGTTTAGAAGAAGGCATCACCAAAAAATGGTACGCTAACAAACAACTAGCAGAAGAAAGATTGTATATTGATGGAAAAAAGGAAGGTATTCATAAAGGTTGGTGGGAAAATGGGAAGAGAAAATTTGAATTTGCAGTATCTAATGATGAATATACCAATGAATTTAAAGAATGGAATAGCAATGGATTATTACTTAAACATTTTCATTATAAAAATGGTCAAGAGAATGGTAGTCAGCAATTGTATTATGAAAACGGAAAGATTAAAGCAAATTATGTTATAATAAACGGTAAGAGATATGGTTTATTAGGAACGAAAAATTGTAAAAATGTATCGGATAGTATTTTTAATAGTAAGTAGTTTGCTTTTTTTTAGTTGTGTTAAGAAGGAAGATAATTCCATTGCGTTGCCTTATTACAATGAGCCTAATTTTACACCTATATTTTTGAAAAACAAAGCAGAAATTAAAAGGAGTATACATCATACTATTGCTGATTTTTCGTTTCTAAATCAGGATAGTATCCTAATCAATCAAAATGTTTTTAAGAATAAAATTCATGTAGCAAATTTTATTTTTACCCGTTGCGGAAGTATTTGTCCAACAATGACTCAGAATTTAAAAATAGTCTCTGATAGTTTGAAAAATTATAAAGACATCGTTTTCTTATCCTATTCTGTAACCCCATGGATTGACAAACCAAGTGTTTTAAAGAAATTTAAATCGGATTATGGAATTACTGATAAAAATTGGCACTTCCTTACGGGAAAAAAAGGAGCCATATATACGCTAGCGCGTCAATCTTATTTTGCCGAAGAAGATATTGGATTTAGCAAAGACAGTTCGCAATTTTTACACACAGAACATTTTATTTTAGTTGACAAAAACAAAAGAATTCGAGGCATTTACAATGGAACATTGCAACTAGAAATGGAGCAATTAATTGATGATATTATAAAATTAAAAAATGATGAAAAATAATACCTCCACCAACAACGATTGAAAGAAATTGACATGTAAAATTAATGGAAAATTGGTTTTGTATTTGGGGTGATTTGCCTAGTTGGTTTGCTATCGCTTAATTAAATATATAAAAGGATCTAAATATAACCAATTGAATAAAAAATCAAATATAGTAGTAAAACTTTAGAAGTAGATAAACGTAAGACTAATGTTTACCTTAAAATAAAAATGAAATAAAAATGAATAAAATTGTATTTTATAGACAAAAACTAAATTTTACTCAAACTGAACTTGCAGAAAAATCTGGCTTGTCGCTTCGTACAATTCAAAGAATAGAATCTGGAAACATTCCTAAAAATCACACTTTAAATGCAATAGCAAAGGTTTTCGAAATTGAAATCGAAAAACTTATTGAAGAGCTTGAAATAGATCCAGTTGAAAATCATAAATCTGACTTGGTTACAATAAAATTTTTAAATATTTCGACACTCTTGTTCTTAATTATTCCTTTTGGAAATTTAATTTTCCCTATAGTAATTTGGTATAAAAATAGAACTCAAATACAAGTAAATAAAATTGGATTACAAATTATAAACATTCAAATTTTGTGGACTTTGATTACATCTATACTATTACTTATTTGTCCTTTTTTACAGCAATTATTATCTCTTAAATTTCCATTACTATTAGTAGTTTTTATTATTCTAGCTATTATAAATGTTTACATCATTTTGAAAAATACGATTTCAATAAACAAAAACACAATCCCTAAAATTACTTCACCAATACATATTTTTTAAGATTTGTCGTAATATTGTCGTCATTTTTACGCATTTAAAAAGAGTAATTAGTTTCATTTTTGCAAGAAAAATAAAAATGAAAACATTTAAAAAGATTATTCTTGGGTTTATTGTGCTATTCGTATTAAGTTCACTTGGTGGATATGTTTATTTCGACATAAAATTTAGTCCCCCGAAAAACTATTTAACAGTATCAAAAAACAACGATACAATTCCTATCACATGGATTAAAAATGAAATAAGCCCCATAGCAGCTATGCTACTCCCCGTAAAAATTGATGGTATCGCAACTACATTTTATATGCAATTT
Source organism: Flavobacterium sp. GNP011 (assembly GCF_056428925.1). Lineage (NCBI taxonomy): Bacteria > Pseudomonadati > Bacteroidota > Flavobacteriia > Flavobacteriales > Flavobacteriaceae > Flavobacterium > Flavobacterium sp. GNP011. The sequence continues at coordinate 10,774 of NZ_JBWJVJ010000009.1, forward strand.
GATACTGGATCATCTAGCACAATTTTTTATAAAAACGCAATAGAATCGATCCATAAAAAATTTCCAACTAAACTCAGTATTACAGATATTACTCCCAATAGTGTTAAGTTACATTTTAGTATTGGAAAAATTGCTGTCACTTCAAATACCTTTTCGATAATAAATCATGGAGACAACATCAATTGGAATGATCCAAAATCATTTAAAATCATTGGAACAATAGGAAACGATTTTCTAGAAAAAAAAATAGCAATATTGAATTTCAAAGAAAACTATTGTTTTTTTGGAACTTCATTTCAAAATAAAAAAATTAGAAATAGTTTAATATCGTTTGATTTTAAAAAACGTAAAATTTTAATTCCAGCAAAAATAAATGATGAAAACTACAATTTACTTTATGACTCTGGCACAAGTGCATTTGAACTGATCACCAGTAAAAAAATATGGAGTGAACTATCAAAAAAAAATCAAGAAATTAAGATTGAAAAAGCAAATTCTTGGGGAAATGTTCTAAAAACGTACACCACTGCAAGTGACAAAAATATTAAATTTGAAAACATTATAATTAATCTTAACGAAGTAACGTACATTGAAGGAACAACTTTTGTTCAAAACACATTGATGAAATTATCTGGAATGGGCGGTATGATTGGTAATAAAATAGTCAAAGATAAAGTCCTAATATTAGATTGTAAAAATCAAAAGATGGGCATATTTGAAAATATCGAATAAAACTAATAAATCTATTGAGTGTAACACTTAAATAACCAGGCATAGTAATGTTTTGTAAGTATTCAATACGTTTTCTTTACAGTATATCTATAAACTACTTTTTGAAGAAAGTCTTTTTTTGTAGTTTAAATCGACTACATTTGCAAAAAAATTGGAGGTCTTGAGACTATTAAGGTTATCTATCATACAAACTAAATTTTTGATACATTTTTTGAAGAAAGTAAACAAATAATATTGGAATGTCAAATTGAAAAACAAGACTAAAGTGAACTAAAAAAATTACTAAATTAAGTTTATAATAACCCACTGGAAACCTTAAGGTAATAATAGCTATCACATCCCTAATTTAAATGATTTCAATATAGAAGACCTTTTTATCAATTTTAGTATTCAAATAAACTATGATTTATCAAAACTATCACAAAAATTAGGTGGCTAAAAAAAAATTAAATCAAGCTTATCAATTGTACTTAAAAAAATAAGAAAATGATATGTTTTCTAGACAAATGTTAACAATTCTGAATGATAAATGAAAGCCAAACACAAAATTGATAAGGGTAAAGGATATGGGAATTGTCTTTATGAAAAGTAATCTCTATTCGCAAACATTTTTTCTTTTGGATATCGCAAAATTGGAAAATGTAAAAATTGGGGGTTCATTAGTTGAATACTTAATTTAATAACCAGACGTAAAAGCCAACTCCAGATTTCAAAATAGCATCTAACAGTTCCAAATTTAAAACTATTACTGTACAATGATTACTATACAAAAACTAAAACAACAATTTAATATTGTTATTAGTATGCGGAAATTATGAAAAACGAGAATAAATATTAAACCTTAAATAAATACAAAATGATTAAAATGATTAGATTTAGTTTACTTTTAGCTTGTGCAATAGTTTTGAATAGTTGTGCATCTGGTTATAAAAAAATAAATCCTGAAACAATAAATTATGCATCAAAAAACTTTGAAAGTAATATTATATTAGAATACAAATATGACTTATTAGAAAAAAAATACAAAAAGAAAGAAACAAAAAACAATATAAAGCTTATAGCTGTCAAGATTACAAATAATACTGAAAAAGAAATAGTTTTAGGAAGAGATTTTAAACTTTCTTATGAAAACGGTAATGAAGTTAATTTAATTGAAACTGAAAAAATATTTAAAATTATTAAACAAAGTCCCGCATCCTATTTATGGTATTTACTTTTATCGCCATTACAATTGTATTCAGGAACTACAACTACATCAAATGGATTTTATACAGAAACAAAACCAACAAACACATTTCCTATTGGACTTATTGCAGGTCCTGGTTTAGCGGGAGGAAATATGATTGCAGCCAGTTCAGCAAATAAAAATTTTAAAAATGAATTAATGAAGTTTGACCTTAATGGGAAAACAATCAAAAAAGGAGAAACAGTTTATGGATTGATTGGTTCAAATTCCGGTAGTTATGATTCAATTAAGATAAAAGTACAATAAAAGGTATTTACCACCTTTTAAGAATATGGCGGATTTAGGCTTATTTATTTTTAGTTTTAAATTTAAAAATTGTGATAAACCGAAAATTGAGGCTTTCATCCGCCATTTCTCCTCTATTTCAAATCCTGTTTACTAAAATAAATATCATATGGAAAACTAGGTTTTTAAACTTGGGTTTCAAAGTCAAAAAAAAATAATTTAATACAGGAACTTTACCATTGATTTTTAATATTTTCTTTTTTCAAGTTTTAAATGTTGTTGGAGTTTGAATCGCTTTCAAATTTTGATTGGCAAACTCATTAATTCTAAACATTTTGAATGAAAACACCATATTTCTTTTAATTTAAAATGGAATTTGTTAGATAGGAATAACTAACCTAAGTTTTATTATAATAAGGGTATTGGTACCATAAACCTATGACTTACTTTTATTTAATCTTTAGAATTATCTATACAATTTTAGAGTTTCAAATCACTGAAAACAAAACAATTAAATAAGAATTTTAAAGACTTAATTGTATTCACTTTATTATTAATAACAATAATAATAATTCATCCTATAATAATAAAAAACTATTTAGCTTCAAATAAAATTTTTTCCTCAAGATCCATTTAAATACTTTTATTCAAATACAATAACTTAACAAAAAACAAATTTATTTAAAATGTGAAATGGTTTTTTCTACCTTTGGAATCTAAAAAAAACAGCTATCTATGATTTCCAAAGCTACACTTGAAGACCTTACTGCGTTGAATAAATTAATTAATTCAGCCTATCGCGGAGAAACCTCTAAGAAAGGTTGGACGACCGAAGCTAACATTCTTGAGGGATTGCGTACCACAGAGACTGAATTAAAAGAAACCATTTTAAATACAAAAAACACATTACTAAAATTTAGTAGTAATGATGAAATTGTAGGTTGCATTTTACTAATTGACAAAACGGAACATTTGTATTTAGGAATGTTGACCGTTGCACCACATTTGCAAAATGGTGGCGTTGGAAAAAAATTATTGCAGCAAGCTGAAATTCATGCTTTGGAACTAGGTTTACCAAAAATTATTATGACCGTAATTACGGTACGTGAAGAATTAATTTCTTGGTACCTGCGTAACGGTTATGAGGACACTGGTGCCAGAGAACCGTTTCCGTCAAGTGATGTACATATTCCTATTGCTAATGAACCTTTAGAATTTATGGTACTTTGTAAAATCTTAATAAAACCTGAAATAAATTAAAAGGGCGTTTATAGTTTCTCTTACACTACAAAACCATGTCTTCAAAAAGTCGCTTTGTTGTTTGGTCTAAATTATCACATAATCCTGGATGTGGTCTAGAAGTTTGAATAGCTGAACTACGCAGCGCAGTTAACCATCGAAATCGTGAAGGGAGATCAAATTGTCCTATTGGCCCAGCATCTTTTTCTCCATGAGCTACTTTTGCAAAAGCTTGAACATTTAATTTCAATTGTTCAACATCTAAGTCATTCGAAAAAAGACGGAGTTTAACCTCATTAATTTCGAATAAAACTTTTATAAATTTTGCTTTTTTACAAAAAAGAATAACCCCTACATTAAGGAATTCTTCGCGCTCTACCCTTGGCACAACACGAATCACGGCATACTCATATAAGTGTTGCTCTTGCATTTTGTGCTTCTGTTATAAAAATTTCGGAATGATCTAAACGAGTACTTAAAAATTGAAAATAAACTTCCCTAATGGCTTCGGGCTGTTCCTGAGTTTCTTCCCACTGAAGCCAGTTGTCAGGAATTAGGTTAACGATATTTTTTAAAACCTCATAAGTAAGAATTTTTTTGAAATCAATATTTGTCTCTTGTAATAAGGAAGCCTGTGGTAATAATACATGATCTTTTATGAGCGCAAAAGGACTTTTTGCATGTTTCTCCCAATTACTCCAAGAATGATGAAAATAAAGACTTGCTCCATGATCAATTAGCCATAATTCTTTATGCCAAATAAGCATATTGGTATTCCTAAATGTTCTATCCACATTAGTTATAAATGCATCTAGCCAAACAATTTGTGAAGCCAGTTTGGCATCAACTGAAGTTACTACAGGATCAAAATTAATTGCTCCAGATAAATAATGCAAGGCTAAATTAAGTCCTTGACTACCTTGTAATAAATCCTGAATTTCTTCATCAGCTTCACTACGCCCAAAAGCTTCGTCTAGATTTGCAAATACTAACTCAGGCATTTTTAATTTCAAAACTCTGGCAATCTCACCTCCTATCAATTCTGCAATCAAAGCTTTTACACCGTGACCTGCACCTTTAAACTTTAGAACATATTTAAAATCATCATCAGCTTCAGCAAGAGCAGGTAAAGAACCGCCTTCCCTTAAGGGTGTGATGTATCGGGTAACATTTACTGTTCTAAGATGGGGTTGTTTTTCCATAACTAATAGGATAATGCAGTTTTGTTTAGCACAAATTTACAAATTAAGAAATGAATTTACAGTCTTAATTTAGTTTCTGTTACTTTTCTAAACTCAAAAAAGCTTTGCCAATGTGGGCAATAATATCTGAAGCAATAAAGGACTGTATGCCGGTTTCTGGAAGTGCAATATCAGCTGTTAAACCATGTAGATAAACACCTATCAAGGCTGCATGAAGAGGAGAATACAACTGTGCTAATAAACTAGTAATCATTCCTGTTAAAACATCTCCACTACCAGCTGTGGCTAGAGCAGCATTTCCTGTAGTATTCTCATAAACTGATTCACCATCTATAACACGAGTAGGAGAACCTTTCATGACAATGATAATTTGATGTTCTTTAGAGAAAGAAATACTTTTGTTTAACTTGTCTTTTTCAGAAATCCAACTACCTATCAACAATTGTAGTTCTTTTGGGTGTGGAGTAATGATTGTTTTAGGTGCTACATGGATTAATAATTTTTTAAACTTTGAAATAATATTCAAAGCATCAGCATCAATAACCATTGGAATTTTATAGGTTTTTAAAAACAGTTGTAAGGCATTATGTGATTTATCCGATTGACCTAATCCAGGACCTATACCAACAGCTTGTGGCTTAATATCAAAAAGAATCTCTGATATGACTTCTTCATCTTCATCAGTTAGTACCATAACTTCAGGATTTGAAGTTTGAATACTTGTATACCCACATTTTGGAATAAAAACAGTTACCAATCCGCAACCGGTCTTTAAACAAGCCTTTGAAGCTAAACTTATGGAACCAATTTTTCCATAACTTCCACCAATAATCATTGCATGCCCTTGAATTCCTTTATGTGTAAATTGATTTATTTCTTTATAAATCTTACGTATTTCAGTATGATTTATAGGCAATAGTTTTGGCATTATTTTTTTTTTAAAAATACAAAATTTAATTTTAAATAAGAAATCATCAAAATAATTAAATCTTTAAAATAAATATCAAAAAATCGAAATTAAGTTAATAGTTCTCATTTTATATAATTTATCAAAAAAAAAAATATATAATTTCTTAATACAACACAAATGCAATTTGTCATAACAATCGATTATTTGTTACACATTTCAAAAAGAAAAATACAATTCAAGATAATAAAGGCCATAGCCCTGATAGTAGTGGCATCCTTTATTACTGGCTACAGCCATCAAAATGGCTGAAAACAGTAATAAAGATATAGCGGATAGCAGGAAATAGCTCCTTAAAATTATTTTTTTAAACAAACTAAAAAATACCGAAAACGTTTGAAACTTTGCTCCTACAGTCTTTGTAAGCCAAAATAAAATCAATAAATTAGCCACTTCAAATTTTATATCAAAACACCATGAAAAATACTGCGCTAACGCACATACACGAGAGTTTGGGAGCAAAAATGCTACCGTTTGCTGGATATAACATGCCAATTTCATACGAAGGAGTCAATGCAGAACATGAAACGGTTCGTAATGCAGTAGGAGTTTTTGATGTTTCTCACATGGGTGAATTCTTGCTTACAGGTCCAAATGCATTGGCTTTGATACAAAAAGCAACTTCAAATGATGCTTCGACTTTAACGATTGGCAAAGCACAATATTCTTGTTTACCAAATCAAGACGGCGGTATTGTAGATGATTTGCTAGTTTATAAAATGAAGGAAGAACAATATTTACTGGTTGTTAACGCCTCGAATATTGAAAAAGATTGGAACTGGATTTCAGCCCAAAATGATATGGGTGTAGATATGAAAAATATTTCGGAGGCCTATTCTTTACTTGCCATACAAGGACCAAAAGCGGTTGAAGCTATGCAATCTTTAACCTCAAAAGATTTATCAGCCATTGCATATTACCATTTTGAGGTAGGTGATTTTGCTGGAATTGAAAACGTAATTATATCAGCAACGGGATATACTGGATCAGGAGGTTTTGAAATTTATTGTAAAAATGAAGAGGCAGAACAAATTTGGAATAAAGTTTTTGAAGCAGGTGCTCCTTTTGGCATAAAACCAATAGGACTTGCTGCTCGTGATACATTGCGTTTAGAAATGGGTTTTTGTTTGTACGGCAATGACATCAACGATACAACCTCACCTTTAGAGGCTGGTTTAGGTTGGATTACTAAATTCACTAAGGATTTCACAAATGCTGAAAATTTAAAAAAGCAGAAAGAAATTGGAGTGACTAAAAAGTTAGTAGCATTTGAAATGCAAGAACGTGCTGTACCAAGACACGATTATGAAATTGTAGATGCATCAGGAAGTGTGATTGGGATTGTGACCTCTGGAACCATGTCTCCGTCAATGAACAAAGGAATTGGAATGGGTTATGTTACAGTTGCCAATAGCGCACTAGATAATGATATTTTTATTCGTATTAGAAAAAATGATGTGTTAGCTAAAGTGGTAAAATTGCCTTTTTATAAGAAATAAAATGATTTTTAAACCTGCATAATTATTGTATTTTTGCAGTTCAAAATAAAAAATAGTAATGGGAAGAGCGTTTGAGTTTAGAAAAGGAAGAAAAATGAAACGTTGGTCAGCAATGGCCAAAGCATTTACCAGAATAGGTAAGGATATCGTAATGGCTGTTAAAGAAGGTGGTCCAAATCCTGAGGCCAACTCTAGGCTAAGAGCCGTAATCCAAAACTCTAAGGCAGTGAATATGCCTAAAGAAAATGTGGAACGTGCCATAAAAAAAGCTACTGATAAAGATACTGCAAATTATAAAGAACAATTGTTTGAAGGCTATGCGCCACACGGAATTGCAATTTTAATAGAAACTGCAACAGATAACAATAATAGAACTGTTGCAAACATTAGAAGTTATTTCAATAAATGCAATGGAACTATGGGAACACAAGGATCTGTTGAGTTTATGTTTGATCATACATGTAACTTCCGAATTCCAAATAACAATCAAGATGTAGAAGAACTTGAATTAGAGTTTATTGATTTTGGAGCAGAAGAAATTTTTGCTGATGAAGATGGAATTTTAATTTATGCTCCTTTTGGTAGTTTTGGAACTATTCAAAAAGAACTTGAAAGTCGCGGCATTGAAATTTTATCGTCAGGTTTTGAACGCATTCCTCAAATCACAAAAAAGTTAACAGAAGCAGAAATGGCTGATGTTGAAAAATTAATTGAAAAAATTGAAGAGGATGATGACGTGATGAACGTGTATCATACTATGGAAGAATAATTCCTTTCTTAAAAACCTAAAAACTCTTGAGCAATCAGGAGTTTTTTTTGCCCGTACCCTAATAAATATTTTAAAACTTAACAAAAAAAAACTCCAGATACATTCTGGAGTTTCATATAAGACTATTACAATTTGATCTATTTTATAAATTCAATTTTTTGAACTTCTTCTTCATTGATACTGTCAAAAAATCCTTGCTCATTCATCCAGTCATCACTAAAAACCTTACTCATGTAACGAGAACCATGATCTGGAAAAATAGCTATTACGTTACTATTTTCGTCAAATTCTCCCTCTTCTGCGTATTGCTTAATTGCTTGCATCACCGCTCCAGAAGTATATCCAACAAATAAACCTTCTTTTTTAGTAATTTCTCTGGCAGTGTGGGCGCTCTCCTCATCTGTCACCTTCATGAACTTGTCTATAATATCAAAATCAGTTGCAGATGGAATAAGATTTTTCCCTAAACCTTCAATTCTGTAAGGGTAAATTTCTTCGTTATCAAATTCTCTAGTTTCGTGATACTTTTTCAATACTGAACCAAAAGCATCTACTCCTAAAATTTTAATATTAGGATTTTGCTCTTTTAGGTATTTTGCAGTTCCTGAAATAGTTCCGCCAGTACCACTGCATGCTACAAGATGCGTAATGGCTCCATTAGTTTGTTTCCAAATTTCTGGACCTGTAGAATTGTAATGTGCATCAATATTTAACTGATTGAAGTACTGATTAATGTAAACAGAACCTTTAGTTTCTTCATGTAAACGCTTGGCTACATTATAATAGGAACGTTCATCATCTGCTGATACGTGAGCTGGACAAACATAAACCTTAGCACCTAAGCTGCGTAGCATGTCAATTTTATCTTTAGATGATTTTGAGCTTACTGCTAGTATACAATTGTACCCTTTGATAATACTTACCATAGCCAAACTAAACCCAGTATTACCAGATGTAGTTTCAATTATAGTATCACCAGGTGATAAAATCCCTCTTTTTTCAGCTTCTTCAATAATATATAATGCAATTCTATCTTTAGAGGAATGTCCTGGATTAAAAGCTTCTACTTTTGCGTAAAAATTTCCAACTAAATCTTCAGTAACTTTATTTAGCTTAATAAGTGGAGTATTACCTATTAATTCTAAGACATTATTATAAGCAGATATCTCTTTTTTCATAAAAAAATAGTTAGTCGCAGCAAATTTTAATTCAACTACGAACAGTGCAAATTTAACAAAAATATTCTAATTAGTTTTTAATTTTTTCTAAATCTAATAAAAAACTATACTCCTTTGCTAATTCCTTTAAAGCCTCAAACCTACCTGAAGCCCCGCCATGCCCTGCATCCATGTTTGTGTTTAAATACAACGCTGTGTCGTTAGTTTTTAGCGTACGCATCTTTGCAACCCACTTTGCTGGCTCCCAATATTGTACTTGTGAGTCATGCAAGCCAGTAGAAACATACATATTAGGATATTTTTGTGCTTTTACGTTATCATAAGGAGAATAGGATAGCATGTACTTGTAATATTTTTTTTCATTTGGATTACCCCATTCGTCATATTCACCCGTTGTTAAAGGAATGGTATCATCAAGCATGGTTGAAATAACATCAACAAATGGAACTTGAGCAATAACACCATGGTATAATTCTGGCGCCATATTCACCACTGCACCCATCAACAATCCACCTGCTGATCCGCCTTCGGCATACAAATGTTCTGGAGAAGTGTATTTTTCCTGAATTAAATACTTAGAACAATCAATAAAATCGGTAAAAGTATTTTTCTTTTTAAGCAATTTCCCATCTTCGTACCATTGTCTTCCTAAATCTTCACCGCCGCGAATGTGCGCAATGGCAAAAACAAAACCTCTGTCTAAAATAGATAAACGTGTTGATGAAAAATAAGTATCCATAGTCACGCCATAAGAACCATACGCATAAAGTAGTACCGGATTATTAGCGTCTTTTTTCAGACCTTTTTTATAAACCATTGAAATTGGCACCTTGGTTCCATCAGTTGAAGTGGCCCAAACTCGTTCCTCTACATAATTGTTTTTATCAAATTTTCCACCTAGAACTTGTTGCTCCTTCTTAACCTCTTTTTCTTTGGTCTTCATATTAAAGTCAATTACAGAAGATGGTGTTGCCAAGGATTGATAGCTGTAACGCAAAATATCAGTGTCAAAATCCACATTTGTAGTAGTGTAGGCATTGTAAGTTTCACTTCCAAAAGGCAAATAATATTCTCCCTCACCACTCCACGGCATAATACGGATGTGATTTAAACCATTAGAACGTTCTTCAACAACAAGATAGTTTCTGAAAATTTCAATATCTTCCAGCAAAACATCATCTCTATGCGCAATGACATCAACCCAATTTGCTTTTGCAGTAGCGCTTTCAGGAGTTTTCATCAACTTAAAGTTTGTTGCTTTATCCTTATTGGTCAAAATATAAAACGAATCTCCAAAATGTGAAATACTATACTCTAACCCACGAACTCTAGGTTGAAAAACCTTAAATTCAGCATCAGGAGTGTCTGAATTTAAGATTCTATACTCGGTAGTCAAGGTACTCCCCGATCCTATTACAATATATTTTTTTGATTTTTCCTTCCCAACGGAGACGTTGAAAGTATCGTCTTTTTCAAAAAACACTAGTACATCTTGATCCGAGTTTGTATTTAATTTATGCTTGAATACTTTATCAGAACGCAGTGTAACTTCATCTTGTTTGGTATAAAAAATCGTTTTATTGTCATTGGCCCACACAGAACTACCAGTTGCATTTTCTATTTTATCAGATAAAATTTCCCCTGTTTCTAAATTTTTTATTTGAATAGCGTAAATTCTTCTTCCGATAGTATCCACACCAAAGCTAGCAAACTTGTTATCTGGACTTATACTCAACCCACCCAACTGAAAGTAAGAATGACCTTTGGCTAAATCATTACAATTAAAAAGAACCTCTTCGGCAGCAGTTAAACTTCCTTTTTTTCTAGAGTAAATAGGATAATCTTTTCCTGTTTCAAAACGAGTAATGTAGTAATATCCATTATATAAATAAGGTACTGATTCATCATCTTCCTTAATACGAGATTTCATTTCCTCATACAATTCTTTCTGAAAACCTTTGGTATCCGCAGTCATAGCTTCATAATAACTGTTTTCTTGATTCAAGTAATCAATAACCTCTGGATTTTCTCTTTTGTTTAACCAAAAATAATTATCCACACGAGTATCACCGTGTTTCTCTAAAACTGTTGGAATTATTTTTGCTAAAGGTGCTTTTATATTTTTGGACATTTGCTGTGCGTTTATTTTAGTTATTGAAAGTGCAAAAATAAGACAAAGACCACTTAGTAAAGCTTTATTTTTCATGATTCTTTTATTGAATTGAAACACTAATGTAGTAATTTTGTATTTAAAACTTAAAATAATTTTAACATGGATTTAATGGGCATGATGGGTAAATTAAAAGAAACCCAACAAAAAATTGAAGATACTAAGAAAAGATTAAATACTGTTCTTATTGATGAACAAAGCACTGATGGTTTATTAAAAGTAACTATAACTGCTAATAGAGCAATAAAATCAATACAAATTGATAACGCTTTACTTGAAGATAAAGAACAATTAGAAGATTATTTAATTCTGGTTTTAAACAAAGCGATTGAAAAGGCTACAAAAACAAACGAAGCTGAACTTGATGCAGTAGCAAAAATGGACATGCCAATGATTCCTGGAATGGATAATTTGTTTAAGTAATCAGTAATTATGAGTTTATGAACTATGAGTTTTTCAAATTGTCAAAACTCATAATTCATAAACTTTACTTTTTTTTTATACCAATTTCTGCAACGTTTCAAGAACATACGTATGCATAACCTCCTTATAATCAAGATGCGTCACGATTCTTAATTTTCCGTGACCCATAGAACTGATAAAGATATTTTTTTGCTTCAAGAGTTCAATAAGATTTTTCTCGATACAATTTGGAACCAAAGAAAATATTAAAATATTAGTCTCCACTGGTTCTACAGATGCTACCCAACTTGTTTTCTTGAGCACTTCGGCAATTTCTTTTGCTCTACGGTGATCTTCGGCTAACCTCGTGATATTATTTTCAAGAGCATATAATCCAGCTGCCGCTAAATATCCTACTTGACGCATTCCGCCACCAAGTATTTTTCGAATACGCAATGCTCTGTGAATTGTTTCTTTGTCACCAAGTAATACAGAACCAATTGGAGCGCCTAAACCTTTTGACAAACATACTGAAATGGTGTCAAAAATTTTACCATACGCTTTAGGATCTTGATTTTTAGCAACCAAAGCATTCCAAATTCGTGCTCCATCTAAATGAAATTTCAAAGCATTAGCATCACAAACTGCTTTAATTTTTTGTAAATCTTCCAGTTCATAGCAAGCACCTCCACCTTTGTTTGTTGTATTTTCAACACACACTAAACTTGTTAATGGACTGTGATAAAACTCTGGATCATTGATAGCTGCAGCAACTTGGTCAGCAGTAATCATGCCTCGATTTCCATCAAGTAAGCAACAAGACACTCCACTATTAAAGGAAACACCGCCTCCTTCATAATGGTATACATGTGCATATTTATCAGCTATTAATTGTTCCCCTGGCTGAGTATGAAGCTTAATTGCAGTTTGATTGGCCATTGTTCCCGATGGAAAAAAAAGCCCTGCCTCCATACCAAACATTTGAGCTACTCTCGCCTCGAGTTCAATAACAGTAGGATCTTGTTTATACACATCATCACCAACTACAGCATTTAACATGTGAACAAGCATTTCACGAGATGGCTTTGTAATGGTATCGCTAATTAAATTTATTTCCATAGTATTCTTTTATTTTCAGTGCGAATGGTTCGCGAATTGTCCCTTTGTAAAAAATTTCTATTTTTGCAGCACAAATTTACATAATACGGTTTGTATATTGCAAAAAGTTCCGTTAAAACTAAAACAATTAAACAAAAGGAATATTACAAAACGATTTCTAAAAAATAAAAACTAACTTATGACAACTACCGAACAAATAAAAGGTATTGTGGAGCGCCTTGGTGCGTTGAGGAGGTATCTTTGACGTTGATGCCAAATTAATTGAGATTTCAAACGAAGAAGAAAAAACCTTTGCTCCTGATTTTTGGAATAGTCCAAAAGAGGCTGAACTACTGGTGAAAAATCTTCGAAATAAAAAAAAGTGGATAGAAGATTACAATTTGGCTGTTGAAATGACAGACGAATTGGAACTTGCCTACGAATTTTATAAAGAAGGTGAACTTACACCCGATGAACTTGACACACAATTCAATGCTACTAATAATCACATTGAAGCTATTGAATTTAAAAACATGCTTTCGGATGAAGGTGACACACTTAGTGCTGTAGTACAAATTACAGCTGGCGCAGGTGGAACCGAAAGCTGTGACTGGGCCGAAATGCTCATGAGAATGTACATGATGTGGGGCGAAAAATACGGTTATAAAATTAAAGAGTTGAACTTTCAAAAAGGAGATGCTGCTGGAATAAAAACGGTAACCCTTGAGTTTGAAGGAGATTATTCTTTTGGATATCTTAAAGGAGAAAACGGTGTACATCGACTGGTACGTATTTCACCTTTTGATAGTAATGCTAAAAGGCATACCTCTTTTGTTTCCGTATATGTTTACCCATTAGTTGATGACAGTATAGAAATTGAAATCAACCCTGCTGATATAGAAATAACTACCTCTCGCTCTAGTGGTGCGGGTGGACAAAATGTCAACAAGGTAGAAACTAAAGTACAGCTTTTTCATAAGCCTACCGGAATTCAAATTCAGTGCTCTGAAACGCGTTCGCAACAAGACAATAGGCAACGAGCCATGCAAATGCTTCGTTCGCAATTATATGAAATTGAATTGAAAAAGAAGCAAGCACAACGCGCCGATATTGAAGCTGGAAAAATGAAAATTGAATGGGGATCACAAATACGCAACTACGTAATGCAACCCTATAAATTAGTCAAAGATGTACGCACTGGCTATGAAACCAGCAACGTTGACGGCGTCATGAATGGAGAAATAGACGAATTCTTAAAAGCCTATCTCATGATGATGGGACAAAAAGAATCATAAAAGATAAAATCCTACACAATTCTATTTTTGTGTAGGATTTTTTATTAATTTTGAATAAAAAACACATCACTTATGAAAACCTTTTTTACATCAATTATTTTATTGATTTCTTTTCACGTTTTTGCACAAAAGAAGATTTATTTTACGGAGGATTTTAAAGAACTTCCCAACGCAGAGACAGCAAAATATTACAGTATCTTCGAACAAAAAGACAAAGGTACTCTACGAACCACTTTTTATATAAATGACACGATTTACTCTAAAGATTACTTTTCTAACTATAAAAAAAGACAAATTGATGGTACGTCAGAACGCTGGTATTCTAACGGAAAAAAAGAATCTTTAGCAATATATGTAAAAGGAAAACAAGAAGGTCCACAAACACGTTACTATGAATCTGGAAAAGTAAAGCGAATCGAAAACTTCCTAAATGGTTCCTTTGTTGATGGAAAATGTTTTGATGAAAATGGAATAGAAATTGCGTTTTTTCCTTACTCCGTAAAAGCAGAATTCCCTGGAGGAGAAAAAGCTTTTCATGACTTCATTGCCTCTGATTTTAAAAAACCAAATAATAGTTTTGGCCAAGTTATAATTGGATTTTCAGTAGAATTGGATGGTTCTTTAAATCATTTTGAAGTAATAAAAAGTGTCAATAAAGAAATTGATTTAGCAGTGATCAAGACATTAGTAAGAAGTCCAAAATGGCTTCCTGGAAAAATTGATGGTAAGGCAATCGTAACAAAGCACAAACTTCCGATTACATTATAATTATTTGAAGAAAAACAATCAAAAATTGTTCGAACTAAAATGGAGGATTAATTAGGATAACTAAGGGTAAATTCTTTTATTTGAAAAATATTTAACTCATAAACATCCTATTTTTTAATGAAATCCTATACAATTCTAGAAATAAATGAAATTCTGAAAGGAGAAATTATTGGATCAACCCTAACTGGCATTACCGCACCAGAGCAATTAGAAGCAGCAAGTGCTACTGATATTTCATTTATTGGTAACAAAAAGTACGAAAAATACTGGAATTCATCAAAGGCTTGTGCAGCTATAGTAAATGAGGATATTAGTATTGAACCTGGTGAAAACCGTGCCTTCATCAAAGTAAAGAACGCTGACTTAGCCATGTCACAAGTACTTGAGCTTTTTGCTCCACCTACTCCAATATTCAACGTAGCCATACATCCTACAGCAGTGATTGATGCTAGTGCAAAAATTTGCAATGGCGTTCAGATTGGGGCAGGATGTTATGTAGGTCCTAATGTGGTAATAGGTGATAGCAGTACAATATACCCTAACGTAACCATTTTAGATGAATCAACTATTGGTAAAAATACCGTTATTTGGTCCGGTACCGTGATAAGAGAACGCTGTCATATAGGTAGTGATTGTATCATTCACCCTAATGCAACAATTGGAGCAGATGGCTTTGGTTTTAGACCTGATCCACAACGCGGATTAGTTAAAATCCCTCAAATAGGCAATGTAATCATTGGTAATAATGTAGAAATTGGAGCCAATTCTTGCATAGATAGAGGTAAATTTAGTTCAACAGTACTAGGTGACGGTTGTAAAATTGACAACCTTGTACAAATAGGTCATAATAGCAAATTAGGTAAATTTTGTATCATGGCAGGTAATAGCGGACTTGCTGGTTCAGTAACATTAGGTAACGGCGTTATTATTGGCGGAAGCGCTTCTATAAAAGACCATACAACTATAGGCGATGGTGCTATCGTGGGTGCAGGATCAGGCGTAATAGGTGATATTTCAGCAGGTAAAACTATGCTAGGCTACCCAGCTATTGAAGCTAGAGACGCCTTAAGACAATGGGCTATCCTAAGAAAACTGCTAAACGAATCAAAAAAATAAAACCTTTATTTTTATCAAATTCATAAAAAAACAGAAGTTCGCTTCTGTTTTTTTTATTTAAAATCAAAATAAATACATTTTTTTTGATTTTACAAGTCAAAATAATCAAGGTATATTTAGTAGTATTTTGTATTTTAGCAGAAACTTTTTAATCGAATAAATCATGGATTTGAACTTCAATAAAAATGAAGACCACAATAAACTCCTACTCTCTGCATTACGCCAAAAGTTAAGTACCGTAAAATTAGGAGGTGGAGAAAAACGCATTCAAAAATTACATAGTGAGGGTAAAATGACTGCCCGCGAACGAATAGATTATTTACTTGATGCAAAGGCTAAAAGTATAGAAATTGGGGCTTTTGTTGGAGAAGGAATGTATCCTGAACATGGTGGCTGCCCTTCTGGTGGAGTTGTTGTAAAAATAGGTTATATAAGAGGCAAACAATGTATTGTAGTTGCAAATGACGCTACAGTTAAAGCAGGTGCTTGGTTTCCTATAACTGCTAAAAAGAACCTTAGAGCTCAAGAGATTGCAATGGAAAATAGATTGCCTATCATTTATTTAGTGGATAGTGCCGGAGTTTATTTACCATTACAAGATGAAATTTTTCCTGACAAAGAACATTTTGGTCGTATTTTTAGAAATAATGCACACATGAGCAGCATGGGCATTACCCAAATTGCCGCTGTAATGGGTAGTTGTGTAGCAGGTGGTGCTTACTTACCTATCATGAGTGACGAGGCTATGATTGTAGACAAAACGGGTAGTATTTTCCTAGCGGGCAGCTACTTGGTAAAAGCAGCAATTGGTGAAAGCATTGATAATGAAACTCTTGGTGGAGCCACAACACATTGCGAAATTTCTGGAGTGACTGATTATAAAGCGAAAGATGATAAAGACGCACTTGATCGTATAAAAAATATTGTTGACAAAATAGGCGATTTTGACAAAGCTGGATACAACCGTATCAAAGCTGAAAAACCAAAATTTGATGAAAATGAAATGTATGGAATATTGCCAAAAGCACGTAGCGAGCAATATGACATGATGGACATCATCAACCGATTAATAGACAACTCTGAGTTTGACACGTACAAAGATGGTTATGGACAAACGATAATCACAGGTTATGCTAGAATTGATGGTTGGGCTGTAGGGATAATTGCCAATCAAAGAAAAGTGGTAAAAACTAAAAATGGAGAAATGCAATTTGGAGGTGTAATCTATTCGGATAGTGCTGATAAAGCCACCCGATTTATTGCCAATTGCAACCAGAAAAAAATTCCTTTAGTTTTCATTCAAGATGTAACTGGTTTCATGGTAGGATCAAAATCTGAACATGGCGGAATTATAAAAGATGGTGCCAAGTTAGTAAATGCAGTGTCTAACTCTGTGGTACCCAAATTTACTGTGATTGTTGGTAACTCATATGGTGCAGGTAACTACGCCATGTGTGGAAAAGCGTATGATCCTAGATTAATTTTTGCTTGGCCAAGTGCTGAACTAGCTGTAATGGGAGGAACACAGGCTGCAAAAGTACTTGCACAAATTGAAGCCTCATCGCTCAAAGCAAAAGGTGAAGTCGTTGATGAAAGTAAAGAAAAAGAGTTATTTGACAAAATAAAAGCAAGATATGACGAACAAGTTTCTCCTTATTATGCGGCCTCAAGATTATGGACTGATGCTATTATTGATCCATTAGACACTAGAACTTGGATTTCCATGGGGATTGAAGCGGCAAACCACGCTCCTATTGAAAAGAAATTCAATTTAGGCGTTATTCAAGTATAACATTCTTACCAATTATAAAAAAAGCATCCCGAAAGTATATTTCGGGATGCTTTTTAATTTATAAAAAATTCACTACAAGCTATTTACAATTTCAGCTCGTTTTAATTTACCATTATCTGTTTCTTTAAATTTTGGAACATAAAAAACAGCTTTTGGTTTTTCATATTTGTCTAAACCATCAAAAAAATCATCGGGCAACAACTGATTTTCTCCTTCGATAACTAAAATTAGCTTTTCTCCGAGTTCAGTATCTTTAATACTGGAGACAAAAAATCTTTCCTTTATTTTAGCAGATAGTTTTTGTTCAATTTTTTCAGGAATCAATTTTATTCCACCACTGTTAATTACATTATCAACTCGACCTAAAAAAACAAATTGATTGTCATCATTAATTTCTACCAAATCATTCGTAACAATAGATTCATTAGAAACTAAAGGCGCATCAATCACCAAGCAATTTCTATCATCTTGCGAAATTTTAATATTGGGCAACACCGAAAAGAAGTCTTCACCAACTTTTTTTGCTGCAATATGAGTAATTGTTTCTGTCATTCCATAGGTTTCATACACTTTTGTGGAAACTTTTGACAACTCATTTTCAAGTACCTTGTCAATATTTGCACCACCAACAATCATTTTTTTCACATTCTGCAATGCATTTAGTGAATTTTGAGCTTGCAAAGGAACCATAGCGACAAAATCATATTTCTTTGAATTACGAACTAAAGGTTCTGCACTTGGGGCAACAAAATCAAGATCTAAACCTAATATAAAACCGCGTACCAACATCATTTTTCCCGCTATAAATTGGGTCGACAAGCAGTGTAAAGCGCTGTCTCCTGGTTTCAAATCGAAAAAATCTCCAGTGGCCAAAGCCGAGTTTACCATGGCTTGTTTCTCCATACGAATGAGTTTTGGCTTTCCAGTAGTTCCAGATGTATTGAGCATGAGATATGGTTTAGAATCAAACCAATCTAAAAGAAAATCTCCTACAGCTTTTTCATAGGCCTCGCCTTCTTTGATAAAACTATACGCAACTCGGCATAAATCATCACGATCAAGGTGAAAACCATTTAATTTAAACAAATTATGTACGTTTTGATAGGTAACGGTAGTGGTCATGATTGTGATATTTACAAAATTATAGTCTAAACCGACGGAATCCTGCCGGTTAATTTATCTGTCCAATTGGTCCATTGGTATTTCTTACTAAAGATAAACAAAAGTATTGGATAAATAAGAAAAACAGGTAAAATGACATCAATTCCAGCAGATGGATTAGAGACATCTTTTAAAATAGAATTCGTTTGAAAGGCAGTCCAATCGGATGTGATTAAAAAAGCACCAATAGTATTATTAGCAGCATGAAAACCTAGCGCAAGCTCCATGCCTTCATCCATGAGTGTCAAAATACCTAAAAACAAACCAGTTCCTATATAATACACCATAATTATAGGACCCATTTTTTCAACTTCGGGATTAAAATAATGCAAACCTCCAAAAATTAATGAAGTCATTACTAATGGAAACCATTTATTACGAGCTAAAACAGCAAAGCCCTGCATTAAATACCCTCTAAAAATGTATTCTTCGGCACTTGTTTGTAAAGGAATCATTACGATACCAATTAGTACTAAAATTAAAAAAGGAATAGGTTTAAAATTAATTTCAAAACTAGAAGGATTCGAAAAATACAGGATAAGTGTTGATCCAATTGTAAAAAAAGACCAAATCCCAAAAGCAGTCAGTACTCGGTTCCAATCTACTTTCTTTCTAGAAGTAGTAACCGAAAGTATATTTTGATAATGTAAAAATTTCAAAATATAAAAAAGAGCTAACAATACAAAAACAAATGTGAGTAATAAAAAAAACAACGTAGTATTAGAATCAAAATAGGTCATCATATTCAATCCTGCGGGTTGAAACTGTTTCCCAGAGCTCAAAGAGTCTAAAACAACAACTGCTGCAAAAAATAACTGACCAGCTAAAGAAGCCAGAATTAGTAAAACTGATCCCTGAATGTATTTCCAAAAAGTATTTCCTGACTTAAAACCTTGGGCTATGTACATATTTTTTTGAAATTATGTTTTCATATTATTAGTTTAACAAATACTACTTTTGTTACATCATAATTCAAAATCAAAAAAAATGATTCAAATTTATCACAATCCTCGTTGCGGGAAATCAAGAGCATGTTTAGCACAAATCGAAACGAGCAATAAGGAGTTTGAAATTAAACTTTACTTGCTTCACCCCCTATCTATTGATGAATTAACAACTATTGTTAGCAAACTAAACATAAAACCTATAGATTTAGTGCGCATCAAAGAAAAAATTTGGATAGAAAACTATAAAAACATAAACCTGAATGATCAAGAAATATTAAAAATTATTGCCGAAAATCCAATATTAATGCAAAGACCAATTGTAATTGATGGTGAAAAAGCAATAATAGGAAGAGATTTTGAATCAGTAGAGAACTTTTTGAAATAGATAAATCTTAGTCTTAACATTTATTTGTGATTTGTCCTATTAAACTAATTCAAGGTTTGTGCGTCTAATGAAAAAAACTAAAGTAATCAATAATGAAATTAATCAAACCTTTTTTAATTCTTGCCTTTTTTTTAACAGCAATGATAGGATTTGCACAGCCAGGCGGAGGTGCTCCTAAAATTAAAATAACTGGAAAAGTTATTGAAAAAATAAGTAAACAACCGCTAGAATATGCAACCATCACTTTTTCATTGCCAAATAATCCAAAACCAATGGCTGGTGGAATTACAAATGCAACTGGAGATTTTGATGTAGAAGTAAAACCGGGGACGTATGACATCAAAATTGAGTTTATCTCATTTAAAGGAAATGATATCAAACAAAAAAACTTAACAAAAAGTACAAATCTAGGAGTTATAGGCTTAGAAGAAGATGCGGCACAATTGAATGAAGTAATTGTAAGAGCAGAAAAAACTACCGTTGAGATCAAACTTGACAAAAAAGTATATAACGTAGGTAGTGACCTTATGGTAAAAGGCGGAACCGTAAGTGATGTGTTAGACAATATCCCGTCAGTGTCCGTAGACGTTGAAGGAAATGTGAGTTTGAGAGGAAATGACAACGTTCGAGTTTTAATTGATGGTAGACCCTCAAACGCAATTAATATCTCTGAAGCATTACGATTAATTCCAGCTGATGCAATCGAAAAAGTAGAAGTTATTACCAATCCATCTGCAAGATATGATGCTGAAGGTGGTGGAGGTTTACTAAACATTATTCTTAAAAAAGGAAAAAACCAAGGATTAAACGGAACTATAATTGCATCTACTGGTTATCCTGAAAATTATGGATTGAGTGGCACCTTAAACTACAAATCAAAAAACTTTAACCTTTTTACGACTCAAGGTTATAATGATCGTAGCAATCCTGGAAACGCTTTTACCAATACTGATTATTTAAATGATAATAATGAAATTACCAATTCTGTAAATGAATCTCGTAAAAATGACAGATTCAATAAAGGCTATAATAGTAATTTTGGTATGGAATGGTTTGTTTCTGAAACAGCGACATGGACAAACAGCTTTAATTACAGAAAAAGTAACGGGAACAATATTGACAACGTTTTTCAAGATTATATCAAAGCTGATCGAAGTTTTGATTATAGAAGAACACGTATCAACCTAGAAAACAGCGACAGTGAAAATGTTGAATTTGCAACAAACTATACAAAGAAATTCAAAAAAGACGGACACAAATTAACTCTTGATGGTTCCTTTTCTACAAGTGATGAGTTTAATGATGCATTAATAACTGATACTGCAACTAACTCTACTAGAACAAAATTCGATAATACACTTAATAATCAATCACAAAATCGAAATTTATTACAATTAGATTATGTACTTCCTTTTGGCAAATCAAGTCAATTTGAAGCTGGATACCGTGGTGAATTCTTAGAATTACTTACAGATTATAGAGTTGATAATGATGGTGTAATCAATAATAACTTTACAAATAAATTAGAATACAAAGAGAAAGTAAATGCCTTATACACACAATATGGTGTCAAAATAAATAAATTTTCAGCTCTTTTTGGATTGCGTTTTGAAGATTCAAACATCAACATCAATCAACTAGCTACTAATGATTTTAATACTAAAAAGTACAATAATTTTTTTCCAAGCGCTTTCTTTACCTACGAACTATCTGATGCGAGTAGTGCCTCAGTAAGTTATAGCCGAAGAATACAAAGACCAAGAGGACGTTTGTTAAACCCATTTAGCAACTTATCTAGTAACATTAACATTTTTGTAGGTAATCCAGATTTAGATCCGGCATTTACAGATGCACTGGATTTTGGATACATCAGAAGATGGGAAAAACTAACTTTTAACACATCTTTATATGTAAACAAAACAACTGATGTGTTTCAATTTGCTAGAAGAGAATCAGGAAATTTCGTAAATGGAATTCCTATTACAATTAGCTCACCTATTAATTTAGCTACAGAATACAGAGCTGGTTTTGAATTCACACTTAACTATTCTCCTTACAAATGGTGGAAATTGAACGGTAACTTTAATTTCTTCAGAAATGAAACGCAAGGAATAAACGAGTACACCAATTTTAGAAACGAAAAAGTAACACAAGATTTTAATAACATTGCTACTTCTTGGTTTACTAGAATTACCTCAAAAATAACGTTGCCATACAAAATTGATTGGCAAACAAATGCTACTTACAATGGCCCTCAAAATAACGCACAAGGAAGAAGTTTGGGTGTATTTGCAGCAAACTTAGCCTTTAGTAAAGATATAATGAAAGACAAAGGGACACTTTCATTTAATGTAAGCGATGTTTTTAATTCTAGAAAAAGAATCATGGAAACTTACCTACCTCAATTTGCAAATTCTTATGGTGAAATGCAGTGGAGAGTGAGACAAATCAACTTATCGTTTACCTATCGCTTCAACAAACCTAAAAACGAAAGAGAAAAACCAACTCGTAAAATGCAAAATGATAACGAAGGAGATTATCAAGGATAAAAGAAAAGGACTCATGTAAAATGAGTCCTTTTTTTATGCATTTAAAACAAAAAAAAGAACTCATAAAATGAGTTCTTTTATAAAACTAAAAAGCTTAAACAGATTGTTCTTGCTTCTTTTTTGCTTTCTTCTCTTTGTATGCTTCCCAACTTGCACCGCCAACCCAATAGGATACGAAACCAACTAGAAAAAACATTAACCAAAATCCCATTGTTAGGATGGTTAAGAAAAGTAAAAAGCCTAAATACTGTGAAAATTCAAACATGTTTTCCGGAATTTTGAATGTAGGTACAAATATAACTCTAATTATTTTTGGTAGCAATAAAAAAACACAAAAAACTAAGTATGTCCTTGTCATAATAATAATTATTCTTAAATTACATAATTACGAACTTCTGTAGAGCTAATCGTAATTCCTAAAATTTATGAAAGAATAACCATTTCCATCCATTAATAATTCCATTTAAAATGAAGTATAGAATCGAAAAAGATACATTAGGCGAAGTACGTGTACCAATAGATAAATATTGGGGAGCTCAAACAGAACGTTCTAGAAATAACTTCAAAATTGGAGAGGCAGCCTCTATGCCAAAAGAAATCATATATGGTTTTGCATATTTAAAAAAAGCAGCCGCATACACCAATTGTGATTTAAAAATTCTATCCGAGGAAAAACGAGATTGTATTGAGATGGTCTGTAATGAAATTTTAGAGGGGAAACTTGACGATCAGTTTCCATTAGTAATCTGGCAAACTGGGTCTGGAACTCAAAGTAATATGAATCTAAATGAAGTTATTGCAAATAGAGCTCAAATTCTTAAAGGTTTAAAAATAGGTGAAAATCAATTTATTAATGCAAATGATGATGTAAACAAATCGCAATCATCAAACGATACGTTTCCAACAGCAATGCACATTGCTGCTTACAAAATAATAATTGAAAGTACAATTCCAAATATTGAAAAACTAAAAGACACACTTCAAGCTAAAGCAATTAAATTTAATACTATTGTTAAAATAGGTCGAACCCACATGATGGATGCCACGCCTATAACACTTGGACAAGAAATCTCAGGATATGTAGCCCAATTGAATTATGGTTTGAAAGCTTTAAAAAACTCACTACCCCATTTATCTGAAATAGCACTTGGAGGAACAGCTGTAGGAACTGGCTTAAATGCTCCAAAAGGATACGCTGTGAAAGTTGCTCATTACATTGCCGAGTTTACCGGACACCCATTTATAACAGCTAAAAATAAGTTTGAAGCATTAGCTGCTCATGACGCTATGGTTGAGAGTCATGCAGCCTTAAAACAATTGGCCATCTCACTAAATAAAATTGCAAACGATATCCGTATGCTATCCTCTGGACCAAGATCTGGAATTAATGAAATCTTCATTCCTGAAAACGAACCCGGTTCGTCTATAATGCCTGGCAAAGTAAACCCTACTCAATGTGAAGCTTTGACCATGGTATGCGCACAAGTAATAGCAAATGATATCGCAATTACAATCGGTGGAATGCAAGGTCACTATGAATTAAATGTATTCAAACCACTTATAGCATCAAATTTTTTACAATCAGCTCGACTACTTGGTGATGCATGCTTATCATTTGATCTTCATTGCGCTCAAGGAATAGAACCTAATTACTCTAGAATTAAAGAGTTACTAGAAAAATCATTAATGCTAGTCACTGCCTTGAACCCAAAAATAGGATATTACAAATCAGCAGAAATTGCTCAAACTGCACATAAAAATGGTACCACTTTAAAATACGAAGCAGAACGTCTTGGATATGTAACACCTGAAGATTTTGATAATTGGGTAAAACCAACAGAAATGATATAAAACATGAAGCCCTGTAATTAGATTACAGGGCTATGATAAAATTACTGAGAATTTTTTTAATTTGTTTTGGCTTTTAAAGCATTATATTCAGCAATCAAATCCATAGAACGGTATAGTTTCAATAACAAATCTGAAACTGTTTTATCATTAGGCTGTAATGCATTTGCTTTTTCAAGATATTTAATAGCACCTTTTACAATGTCATCCATTTTAATTTTTAAATTGTCATAGGCAAGCATTTCCTCTTTTGAAGTTCCTAATACACTCATTTGCTCGCTTATAACTTTTTTCTTGTCTATACTTAAATATGCCATTTCTAAATATCCATCAACTGAATTAGGATCATAAGCAATGAGCTGCTTATAACAGTTTTCAGCTGCAGCTAAATCTTTTTTTTCTCTGTAAATAAAACCCATATTTAATAGAATTTCACTTTTCTTAGATGCAGCCATAAGATTTCTAGGATTTTCTGCCATTCCAGCTTTTACATTTGCGTCCCTATCAGCTACACTTAAATACAATTCTTCAACTTTAGATTTTTTATTAATAGCATAATATTCCATAACTCTACCCGTATAATTGAGTTTATTTAACTCTTTATAATTTCGTAAGGCAGTTTCATAATCATTTACCTTCATAAAATATGAAGTAGATAGATATAAGTTAAGCGTATCTTTTTTGTCTATCTCATACAAGGAATACATTTTTTTTGCTCCTTCACTAAAGTTGTTTGCCTTTACATCTGCAATTGCATTACCTTGAACCTCATCTTTGATTAACTTAATAGCTTCGCGGGCTTTTACAGAGTATTTATAGGTTTCAATACGGTCTTCCTCCTCAATCAATTCCTTGTAAGTAGCTACTGCAGCAGAAAGGTTTGTAGCTGGTTCAACTTTTTGATCCGCAAGACTTTTATAAATTTCAGCTTTAAGCTTGAAAAACTCTGACTTGTCATCTGCAACAGCATTATTGATTAGATATTGCGCTTTTTTTAAAATAGATAATGCTCCTTGAGAATTACCGTTTTTAAACTGTAGTTGTGCCTCTTTGATTTGATCTTTCTGGGCATATCCAACAAAAATGTAGGATAACAATAATAATAAAGTAAAGTTCTTTTTCATAAAATCTATGAGGTATTTGGTTAATAAAATTATTAAAATATCGAATTTTAACATTTAACACTATATTAAGTGTAGCAAATTAGATTATTTAATTCATTTTCAAAAACAATACCAGAAATATTTTTCAAAAAAAATATTTTTTTTTCTTTTAATAAATATTTACTTAGAGTTTAAAATTAAGAATTGTTTAATTTTTTCTATTTTGGTGTAAATATTGATTTTGGTTAGAAATATTATATATTTTTTATATTTTAAAATTAATTTTACATTGTTACTTGATAAAAAACTTAAATGTTTTTTTACCTTTATTTGATTAAAAAATTATTTTTCATCTACAAAATCTTGTAAATAACTAAATCGTTTTGTTAACTTTCCATTTTCGGTAATTTTAGCTCTTTCAAGAATTCCATCTTTGTCTTGATTGAAGAAAGCTGGCATCACTAGATTTATAAACATATCTCCAAATCCTTCACTAGCATCTTTTGGCAATTCACAAGGTAAATTATCTACTGCCATTACTACAATAGCAGCAGGATGAAATAATTCAACTTCTTTATCTTCACTGGGTAAATATCCATACAATGGCTCCTCAATAGTAGATGCTCGCAGAGTGCAGGCAACTGGACCATTAACATCACAAGACACATCTCCTACAATTTTTATTTTACATTCATTTGATTGCAACATAGCTCTAGATAATATTACCGGAGCATCATTTCCATGAAAGTGACCTGAAATATAAATATCTGAAACTTTTGTAAAACGCTCAAAATTAGATTCATAAAATTTCGGATTTTGATAAAAATCTGTAAAATCCTTTATAGATTTATCTTTTCTAATATTGTAATCTAACACATCAATTTGCGTGTAAACAGGTTGGGTATAATTTTTTGTTAAATAATTCTCCACTGAAATTTCTTTAACTTTTATAGCATCTAATACCTCTTTGATCCCATTTCCTACTTTACCTGTTCCTGTAACAACAAACTTTATCGGTGGTAGTATTACTCTTTTAAGTTGTAAAATCAAAGCATCTTTACCTGATAACGTTTCAGCTTTGGGCAATTTAAAAAGTTCAAATTTAAGTCCAAATGCTCTTATACTGTTGTAAGCACCTACAATACCTGCATATCTACCAAAACCAATAAGTCTTTTATTTGATTCATCAACAATGGTTTCATAATCATATAAGTCAATATTTTTTTCTAAAACTGCTTGAAGCAACTTTCTGTTGTAGGGTTGCTTTTTTATAGTGTGCGAAAAAAAGAAATATGATTTATTAGGAATTAAATTCTCAATAGGAACTTCTTTAACTCCAAATAAGAAATCACAATCACTCAAACCCTGTGTAACTGGTATTCCTAAATTTTCATATTGTGAATCCGAAAAAACCCTACAATCTGATGCTTCAACCTGCACCGACACACCTTCAAACTGTGTCAAAATTTGTTTAATGGCATTTGGCGAAAAAATAACTCTACGATCTACAGGGTTTTTTCTTTCTTTTATAATTCCGAACTTCATGATTTAAATAACTTATAATTAAATTTATATAACTTTATGATATGTATTTGTTACAAATATAACAAAAGTATCTTAAAATTCTCTTTTTTTTGAAAATTTCATTCCTTGGCTATTTTACTAACGCTTGAATAACAAATTAATAACAAAAATCAATTGTATAAATGCATATAAAATTGTGTTAAGGTCAAAAATAAGTGCATCTTAAGAGCCTTCATTTCTATATATTTGCCTTTAAAGCCACATTTGATGAAATTTCCAAAAAATACAAATATACTACATATTATACTGCTCCTATTCATTTTAAGCTCTTGTGAGAAGGAGAAAAAGAAAGTAGAACTTAGAGATGATCAACTTCCTAAAACTACTTTGCCTATAATGAAACCTTTATTACAAAAAGAACCGCAACTAGAGGCACAATTTATTAGTAAAAAAAGAGCACAAATAGATTCTTTTTACAAAAAAAACTGGCCTAATAATACTGCTAACGGGAGTTTTCTGGTAGCTAAAAATGGTCAGATTATTTTTGAAAAATACGAAGGTTATGCTAATTTTAATTCGAAAACATTAATAAATGCAAACACACCACTTCACATTGCATCAGTTAGCAAAGTAATTACGGCTACTGCTATTTTAAAATTAGTAAATGCTAAAAGAATTACATTAGACCAAAAGGTGAATACGATCTTAACAGAATTTCCATACCCTGAGGTTACCGTGAGAACTTTATTGAATCACAGAAGCGGGATGCGTAACTATGCTTATTTCACAGATAGAGACAAAAATATTTGGGACAGGAAAAATATTTTAACGAATCAAGATATTCTTAAATTATTAGCTACAAAAAATATAGCATTAGAGTTCAAAACAGATACTCGTTTTAGCTATTGTAATACCAATTATGCTATACTAGCTTTGTTGATAGAAAAAGTTACCAACTTGACGTATAAAGAGGCCATGAAACAACTTATATTTGAACCGCTTGGCATGAAGAAAACTTACGTTTTTGACTATGAAAAAGATAAAAATACTGCTGTTACGTCATATAAAGGGAATAAAATAGAAATTGGTAAAGACTATTTAGATGCTGTTTTTGGAGACAAAAACATCTACTCAACGCCTAGAGATTTATTAAAATTTGACCGTGCAAGAAGTGGTTCTCAATTTCTAAATCCTTCATTATTAAAAGAAGTCTACACGGGTTACAGCAACGAGCGTAAAGGAACAAAAAATTACGGTCTTGGGATTAGAATGATCAACTGGGATTCGGGACAAAACTTTTATTTTCACAATGGTTGGTGGCATGGTAATACCTCATCTTATATTACCTTAAAAGAGGAAGGCGTTACAATTATTGCATTGTCTAATAAATTCACAAGAAAAACCTACAATGTCAGGAAGTTGGCCGTTCTTTTTGGGGATTATCCGTTTAAGATTGGAGATGAATAAATTTAGGAATGATTTTTGCTTTAAAGGCTGAAATTAGTTGTACATTTGCAACCTGATTAAAAAAGGGGTCGACTGGTTTTGACAGCAAGTCGAATTGATACATAAGCACGTCGAGAACTGGGACAATTCTCGTTAATAAAAGGTTTCAAAACATTTACACGGCGAAGGAAACTACGCTCTTGCTGCATAATCCGAATTATAGTAAGATTAGCCTCGTCCTACCAGGTAGGAAAGCAGGATTCTCCTCGAAAGCTCTGGTTTTTAGCGTTCGAAACAGGGGAATCGTAAATTAAAACCTAGAATTTTGTAAGCTACGTGCAATTTTCGAAACTAAAGTAGCTAAGCAAAGTGTGGCTGTTTCTGGCCTAGCACTGCGTCTAAAATTCAATCAGGAAATAAGCGCGTAGAAAGTGTATGAATTGCTTGTTTGGACCCGGGTTCGATTCCCGGCGACTCCACTTTAAAAAACCGTAAATACTTTATTTAAAGTTTTTACGGTTTTTTTTATTGTCTTTTATTTTAACATTTTCCTATTACTAATTTTAATAAAAAAATATTAATAAAAGTCATAATAATTAAGCAATTGAATATTTATTCAACACAAGCTTTTAGAAGTAAAATCAGTAACTAGGAAGCATTTTCAAAGTTGATTTATGCTACCTAAAAGTAACTAAAATAATTTCTAGAATATTGCTAAAAATTCTATTAGAATGCTTTTCAATACTTTTCTTGGTAAGTATTACCTTTTAATCCTAGGAGAGTAAACATATCCCAAACTTAGTTCAGAAAAATCAGCTTGACCCAAATTTGCATTTATATTGGCTGCAAGAAATACATTGTATTGTGGAAATTTTTGAGTAGAAAAGGCGTAATATCTAAAACCCAAACGAGAGGAAATTACTTGTTTTATGTTGGCTTTAGCACCAAAATCTTGGGCAACATATTGCCCTGAACTTGAGCTTCCGTTGTTTAAATACCAATCTAATTTATAGGAGGTTTTGTAAAAATTGACTCCCAATTCCGTTTCGACACTAAAATGATTCATTAAAATTTCAAAATTAGCATACACTCCTAAAGTGGTTGCGTTATGAAATGGATTTTCCTTTAAGTATGCAAATTGATTCTTTGACAACTCATCATTACTTTTTATAAAATCATAATAATCATCATAAAAACGGTAGTACATACCTAAACCATATTTGTAGGTCTTATTTTTTATTTTTCCAATAGCAAATGAGGCTGTGTACACGCTTTTAACCGAGTTATAGCCTCTTGCCAATACTTTTTGTCCTAGACCAAAACGTGTTGAAATATAATTTTGTGTCATTGACTGGCTAGTATCTATAATTTTGTTCGAGTCAATATACTCCTTTTTAGGATACTTAAATTCAGTTTTAAGCGTGGCCAAAACCGAATTCAAACCATGATTAGGCAATCTAGTATGTCCATTAGAAAAATGCGTTGCCCCCACTCCAAGTTTTACAGCTACTTGGTTTGTTTGTGCTACATCATAATACACAAAAGACCTAAATGCCCAAGTTATAGGTGTTGAAACCCCATAATTACCTGGATTTGTAACCTTATCATAAATCACACTGTGATAGGAAGCACCAAGTCCTACTTGAAAACGAACTCTATTTGTAAAGCTTTGGAATACTCCAAAATCTAAAAAAGGCAAAACGGCAACACTGTATCCTACTTGCTTAAGATTACCAAAATCGGCGTACGTGACTGCAATTCCAGTTTTGGGATAATTCAGGAATTTAGCCCATGTTTTATTTTGATAGGTGGTTTTTCCAAAAGTTAAATCAATACCTTTTTGATTTTCAGTCTCGGGAAAAATACTTATTGATGGCAATGTTTTACCCATAGAAAAACCAAGTCCTATAAAACGATGATCCTTTTTACCATTTGAATCAATATCTTGTGCGTAACCTACCCGAGATGAAAAAATTAGAAATAAAAATACTATCCTTAAAACCATATTCTACTACAATTAATTATTAGGTGCATACTCATAATGCTATCCTTAAAAAAGCGGTAAAAATAATAAAAAGAATGACCTTACAATAAAATCTTATTTTAGTTTCAAAGTCTTTTTATATGATCACATGAAATTAAATTCAACTTTCGCAGATTTTAATTTAAAAATGTATTCCTAATTAAAGTTACACGTCCCTTTTTTATCAGTAAAAAAAGAAAAAAGTAAAATATGAAAAAGTAAAATTTAAAATAGTAATCGCTAAATCTAATTTATTAAACAATTGATTATCAGAACTAAAATGTTCTTTTAAAGGCTTTAACATCTTTGCTTTGATTTAAAAAAATTTCGCTGTGTGATAAATGTTACTGTAACAGCAATTTAAACGGATAATATTTGCATCATAAAATTTATAGTTATGGAATATTTCGGATATTTTGCATCAATACTAATAGGTGTTGCATTAGGACTCATTGGCGGCGGCGGTAGTATTCTTACTGTTCCCGTTTTAGTATATTTATTTGCTGTTGAGCCCGTAATTGCAACAGCTTATTCTCTATTCATCGTGGGTTTAACAAGTGCCGTGGGTAGTGTTGGGTATTTCAAAAAAGGTTTGGTAAACATAAAAACAGCAGTGGTTTTTGGAATCCCATCTATTATTGCAGTTTTTACTACACGAGCTTTGATAGTTCCTAAAATTCCTAAAGAAATTTTTTCGATAGGCGATTTTATCCTCACAAAGGATCTTTTTTTAATGTTGCTTTTTGCTGTAATCATGATTATTGCGTCATATAGCATGATAAAAAAAGAGAAAAAAATATCTTGTGACGAAGCTGAGGAACAAAAATTCAATTATCCAATTATTCTTATTGAAGGAGCATTAGTAGGCGTTATCACTGGGCTTGTAGGAGCTGGAGGTGGATTCCTGATTATTCCAGCTTTAGTTATTTTAAGTAAACTTCCTATGAAAGAAGCCGTTGGAACTTCATTAGTAATAATTGCGGCCAAATCATTGATTGGTTTCTTTGGAGAAGGTGGAGAAAACAGTATCGATTGGCAATTTCTAGTTACCATTTCTGGATTTGCAATTTTTGGAATTTTCATTGGTACAGCATTATCTAAAAAAACAGATGGCAATAAACTGAAACCTGCCTTTGGTTGGTTTGTTTTAGTCATGGGAATTTATATCATTACAAAGGAGCTTTTTATGAAGTAACAAAGTTAGCGTTTGTAATTCTCTTACTAACAATCAAGAAGTTTTAAGTCTTAATAAAACTATTGAAATTAGTGCAAATCATGCAAAGAAAAAATACAGTGTGATGAAAAAAATAATTTTAGTTGCCTTCTTAATACTTTTCAATGTGAGTGGATGTGATAAAACTGAAACAAGAAATTTGGATGAAAATAAAAACCAGAGTCCATTGGAAAAATTAGTTTCGGGGAATAAGCGCTTTTTAGAAGAAAAAACAATTCATCCGCATCAAAATAAAAAATCAATTTTAGACAATCAAAACGCACAACATCCTTTTGCTGTTGTGGTCACTTGCTCAGACAGCAGAGTTTCACCTGAAATTCTGTTCGATCAGGGAATTGGCGATTTATTTGTAATTAGGAATGCGGGAAATTTGATTTCTGATATTGATATGGGTAGTATTGAATATGCAGTTGCGCATCTGGATGTAAAATTAATCGTCATTTTAGGACACACAGAATGCGGAGCTATTAAAGCTTATATCAATGATGAAAATAAAAGTTACAAAAAACATCTAACTCATATTGATGACATAATTGAAACTATTGCAGAGGAAAAAGAAGAATTAGAAGCTGAAAAACAAACTCCAAAACAAGACAATATATTGGGTTGCATCAATGCAAATATTGAACATTCAAATAGTCTGATTCAAGAAAATTCAATTATAAAAGAGCACAACACTAAAATTATTTCTATGCGTTATGACGTACATACAGGCCAAATAATTAGGTTATAAAGGCTATGTAACATAAGTCACTAAATTTCAATAATCCATACATTAATTTTGTCCTATAAATTAGAAACTTAAAAAAATAAAAATATGTATTTTCAACACATTTACGACAAGAGTCTTGCTCAAGCAAGTTATTTTATTGGCTGTCAAAAAGCAGGAGTAGCAGCAGTTATCGATCCTAAAAGGGATGTTGACACCTATCTTGAAATTGCCAAACAAAACAATATGAAAATTACTCATATTTTAGAAACACACATTCATGCTGATTTCCTTGCAGGTTCTAGAGAATTAGCTGCTTTAACAGGAGCAGAAATGTACCTTTCAGCAGAAGGTGGTCCTGACTGGAAATATGAATTCCCGCATGTTGACATAAAAGATGGCGATGTTCTAAAAGTAGGAAACTTAAAGATAGAAGTAGTTCACACACCTGGACATACTCCAGAAAGCATCAGTTTTTTGTTGACAGATGTACCTGCTAGCGAAGAGCCAGTTATGTTGTTCACCGGTGATTTTGTGTTTGTGGGAGATGTAGGAAGACCTGATTTACTTGAAAAAGCAGCAGGAATAAAAGGAACTCAAGATGCAGGCGCAAAGCAAATGTATCAGTCAATTAATAAATTTGACGCATTACCTGAATACATTCAAGTTTGGCCAGGCCACGGAGCGGGTTCTGCATGCGGAAAAGCATTAGGAGCTGTACCAAGTACAACGGTAGGTTATGAAAAAGTAAGAAACTGGGCTTTTCAGCATAAAAATGATGAAGCTGGATTTGTAAAATATTTATTGGAAGACCAACCAGAACCACCTAAGTATTTTGCAATGATGAAAAAACTTAATAAAGTGGATCGTCCGTTGCTTACAACTGTTCCAAAATTAAAACAACTGGATTACAACGAATTAACGGCGGCTTTAGCCAATGGAACTAAATTAATTGATGCCAGAGATAAATTGGAATTTTCTAAAGGATTTATTCCAGGAAGCATCAACATTCAGAGGAACAATTCCTTTGCTACTTGGGCAGGATGGTTCCTTACGTATGAAGAACCTTTTATCTTGCTTGCCGATGAGTCACAATTGGATGATTTGACCAGAAAACTAATGAGAATAGGACTAGACAATATTCAAGGTTATGTTCCTTCTACAAAAATATGGGAAGAAAACGGCGGTTCTTTGGAGAATGTGAATCAGATTACTATCGAAGAATTTAAAGCCTTACAACAAGAAAAAGACGTTCAGGTGGTTGATCTTCGAGGTGTTGCAGAATATAATGCAGGTCATATAAAAGGAGCTGATAATGTATTTGTAGGTACTTTAGTAAATAATCTAGACAAAATAAGTAAAGATAAAAAAGTATTAATTCATTGTCAAGGAGGAGATAGAGCGGCAATTGCCTATTCTTTATTGGCAAAAAATGGTTATAAAAATGTATTTAATTATAGTCCTGGAATGAATGAATGGGTGAACCAAAACAACGATGTTGAATACTAAAAACCACAATTATGTTCGGAATTTTTAAAAACATGTTTTCAAAAAAAGACACCACACAAATGGAAAAAATAATAAAAGAAGGTGCGTTTCTTGTAGATGTTCGCACAGCAGCAGAATTTGCTGAAGGTAACGTAAAAGGCTCTGCCAATATTCCTTTGGATAAAGTGGCAAGCCAACTAGAAAAATTCAAAGGAAAAGAACATATAATTGTTTTCTGCCGAAGTGGGAATCGCAGTGGTCAAGCCAAAATGATTTTGGAACAAAATGGTTTCAAAAACGTTACCAATGGCGGAACTTGGCAGGATGTAAACGAAATGATTCAGAAATAGACTTCAGGAAATTTACATCTGTGTAGTTTAAAACAAAACCGTTTTTTTGTTTTAAACTGCACAATTGTTTAAATATCAAGATATGATTAAAAATATGTACACCAATTGGAATTACATCAGAGTTATCCGTATGATTTTAGGGCTTATTGTGATGATTCAAGCTGTTTATACTAAAAATTATTTGTTCCTGCTTCCCGGAATTTTATTTACCGGAATGGCACTATTAAATACTAGTTTTTGCGGTTCAAATGGTTGCGCTGTTCCGAAATCAGAAAATAAAATCAGCAAGAAAAATTAATAGTATTGAAAAAAGCAATCATCAAAACAGTTGTTAGTGTGATTCTCTGAGCAATTGTCAGCTATTTGTAATATCTGAGCATCGGTTGTGATTCCGTACTTGTGCCATAACATCCAAACCTCTAAATGGCACTTTATATGGTGGTTAACGTGAAGTTTAATTTTTAATATGTTTGCAAAATCACCTAGAAAAAATTAAAAATTTAAATTGATTTAAAATAGGTAAATTTGAAAGTCATTGGAAAAAATGGTATTAAATTTTTCTTTTTATATCCATCAAAGACAGTTGTAATTAACTTTAAAATCAATAAGAAAAAAATAATATGGAAGACTTAAAACCAGCAAACAAAGACTTAATTTTAAGAGAAAAATTAGCATTACAACGAACTACTTTGGCTAATCAATCTACTTTTCTTTCCTTTTTGAGAACGTCAATGTATTTTTTGATCGCAGGTTTGAGTTTGAGAAATCTCTTGATGATTGAAAATAGTTTACTAATTGAGATAGCACTTTTTATTACTTCCTTTATCATTTTTGTTTTTGGAACAGTGAACTATTTTAAGCACAAAAAATCTATTGCAGAAAATAAAAAACACATTGGTGACTATCAATTAGAATATTACAAATTATAATCGTGACTCTTAAAGCACCAAATTTCTTTTCTAAAAAAATCCACCTCAATTGAAAACAAACAAAACCAAACTTGGACTGAAAGAAAATTGGAAACAGTTTACCATTTTGGTTATTGTCAATGCGTTTGTTGGTGGAATGATAGGAATGGAACGAACTATTATTCCAAAATTTGCTGAGATTGAATTTGGTATTGCTTCAAAAACGGCTATTCTATCTTTTATCATTGCATTTGGAATCACAAAAGCCATTACCAATTATTTTACAGGCAAACTGGCGAATCGCTTTGGCAGAAAAAATTTGCTTTTATTTGGTTGGCTTTTGGCCATACCTATTCCCTTTATTTTAATTTATGCAGAAACTTGGAATTGGGTAATTTTTGCCAACATTCTTTTGGGCATCAGTCAAGGACTTACTTGGAGCAGCACGGTAGTCATGAAAATTGATTTGGTAGGAGAAAAAGATCGAGGACTTGCGATGGGACTCAACGAATTTGCAGGTTATTTTGCTGTTGGATTAATTGCTTTTCTGTCAGGCTATATTGCACAAGAATACGGCATTACGCCCTACCCTTTTTACTTAGGTATCGGGATTTCAATAATTGGTTTTCTATTGACCTTGTTTTTTGTGAATGACACCCGAGCATTTGTACATCAAGAAAATGCGACCAATTCAACTGAAAAATTAGAAAATATTTTCCTTGAAACCACTTTCAAAAATAAAGCATTAAGCGCCATAACGCAAGCAGGATTAGTCAATAACCTAAATGATGGAATGATTTGGGGGCTTTTACCAATTGTATTGCTTTCATTGAATTACGACTCTCATAACATTGGAATTATAACCGCTATTTACCCTGCCGTTTGGGGTTTTGGACAATTAATAACCGGAAAAATGTCTGATGTTTATTCGAAAAAAAAGATGCTGTTTTGGGGAATGTTACTGCAGGGAATTGCGATACTTTTTATTCCATTTACTGCAGAATTCTATCAATTGGCTGCTATTTCAGCGTTTTTAGGTTTGGGAACAGCCTTAGTTTATCCTACTTTTTTATCAGCCATTGCTCAAGCGACAAATCCCCATCAAAGAGCTGAAAGTATTGGTACATTCCGGCTTTGGAGGGATTTAGGATATGCAATTGGCGCTATTATTTCAGGAATAACAGCTGATTTATTTGGTGTAAATTATGCTATTATTCTGATTGGTGTCATCACCATTGTATCATCGGTGATTATTGAAATCCGAATGCCGAAAGACTCTTTTTAAAAAGTAAGCCGCAAATTTTAATCTAAAGTCATCTCTTTTTAGAGGATAACAATTAAAAAAATGGAATCAAAAAATTCAAAAAAGTCCACTATTCAAAATATTGTTTTTATCGTATTGATAGCACTGCTTTTATTTAGTCCGCTGGGAACTTTTGTAAAAGTGCATTTAAACCGTTTAATTTCTTTTCCACCTAAAACTATCGCAGTTAAAGACCAAAAAATGCTTTCCAGTTTTCAATGGCAATTAAAAGACGTAGACGGAAAAACTGTGTCATTATCAACATACAAAGGAAAAATAATATTCATTAATTTCTGGGCAACATGGTGTCCGCCTTGTATTGCCGAAATGCCAAGTATTCAAAAATTATATGTTGATTATCAAGATAAAATGGTCTTTTTATTTGTGACAACAGATTCTTTTGACAAAGCAAATGCTTTTATGGTCAAAGAAAATTTGACACTTCCTGTTTATCAATCGGTTACAAATCCTCCTATAGAAATGGAATCTTCAACAATTCCAGTAACTTATCTTATTGATCAACAAGGAAATATAATTGTAGCCAAAATTGGAACAGCAAATTGGAACAGTGATTCTTTTCGAGTAAAGCTAGAGGAGTTACTAAAAAAATAAAATCGATTTCATTTTTACTTTTTTTTCCTTGTGTGACAAAAGTAACATAACTACTCATTTGTAATTACAACCTTTGTTACCATAAAAATATAATTATGGAAATTTTAGAATTGATCAAAGAACCTTGGCCGTGGTATATTGCAGGCCCATTAGTTGGACTTACAGTTCCAGCTTTGTTAATCATTGGCAACAAATCATTTGGTATCAGCGCCTCATTACGTCATACTTGTGCCATTTGTTTACCAGCAAATATCAAATTTTTCAAATACGATTGGAAAAAAGAAATCTGGAATATGTTTTTTGTTTTCGGTATTTTATTGGGTGGTATACTTGCTTACAGCTTTTTGTCAAATCCTAATCCGATTGTCATTGATGGAAATCTAAAAACCGAATTGGCAGGTTACGGCATTACTGAAATTTACGGAATGTTGCCAGAACAATTATTCTCTTGGGAAAGTTTGTTTACACTTAAAGGATTTTTCATGATGGTCGTTGGTGGTTTTTTCATTGGTTTTGGTTCTCGTTATGCGGGAGGTTGCACTAGTGGTCACGCTATTTCTGGTTTGTCTAATTTACAAATACCATCATTAATTGCGACATGTTGTTTCTTCATTGGCGGATTGATTATGGCAAACCTTATTTTACCATTTATTCTTTCACTTTAAATTACGAATTATGAATATTAAAGATCAAAATACAGATTTCGAAACGCGTTCCTTGGACACGGTTTGTATTAACGAAAGTCAATTACAACACAAATGGTACCATAATTTAAAATATCTTGTTATTGGTATATTGTTTGGAATTGTTTTCATCAAAGCAGAAATTATCAGTTGGTATCGCATTCAGGAAATGTTTCGTTTCCAATCTTTTCACATGTACGGCGTAATTGGAAGTGCAGTTGTTGTGGGAATAATATCCGTTTTCCTGATAAAAAAATTCAATATCAAAACCATTTATGGAGAAAAAATTGAGTTCCACGACAAAACCTTCAATAAAGGGCAAATTTATGGTGGACTTATCTTTGGATTGGGTTGGGCAGTAACCGGAGCTTGTCCAGGACCGTTGTTTGCACAAATTGGAACGGGAGCCACCGTGATGATTGTAACCCTATTCTTTGCAATCGTTGGAACATGGGTTTATGGTTATTTTAGAGATAAACTGCCTCATTAATATATTTTATGATTCCAGAAAAACAAAATATCGTCCAATTTAAGTTGGTTGTAAAAAGACTGATTTATCTCTTCATGACTATTATTTTCTTAGTCATGGGGTTGTTATTACTTGTGTTTTTTCATTCATCCATCACCGCTTGGTTTCAAAATAGTGATTCAAACCTCGATTCTCTTTATATTGATGCAAAGAAAAAAGTGATTTTACAAAATGAGACGGCAAAATTCTGGAAGCCAGCTGATATTAATTTGATTACAGATACCAATTTAAAACAAGAAGTCGAATATGGCAAAGATCTAATTGCACATACGGCTAAATACTTGGGCCCAAATGGAAGTGTGAAACAAATTACCAATGGGATGAATTGCAACAACTGCCACCTGGATGCGGGTACAAAACCTTGGGGAAACAATTATGGTTCCGTATATTCAATGTATCCAAAAATGAGAGCCAGAAGTGGACAAGTAGAAAATCTATATAAAAGAGTAAATGATTGTATGGAAAGAAGCTTAAATGGCCAGCCACTCAAAGAAGATGATAAAGAAATGAAAGCCATGATTGCCTACATTGAATACATTGGCAGTAATGTTCCAAAGGGTAAAGAAGCAAACGCATCTGGAATTATTGATTTAGAATATTTAGATCGTGCTGCTGATCCTGCCAAAGGAAAAGCATTATATGATGCCAAATGTGCAAGTTGTCATCAATTGAATGGTGAGGGAATTTTGGCAGCGGACAAAAAAGAATATACGTATCCGCCACTTTGGGGCAAAAATTCATATAATAACGGTGCAGGACTTTTTAGAATTAGTCGTTTTGCTGGTTACATTAAATACAATATGCCCTTGGGTGCAATGTATGAAAATCCCCAATTAACTGATGAAGAGTCCTGGGATATTGCAGCTTATGTGGAAAGTCTTGACAGACCTAAAAAAGATTTAAGTCAAGACTGGCCCGATATTTCTAAAAAAACAATCGATCATCCTTTTGGTCCTTTTTCAGATTCGTTTACGGAAACTCAACATAAATTTGGTCCTTTCAAACCTATTAAAGAAGTCAAAAAGAAAATGAAAGAAGTTAAGGGAAAATTAAAAAACTAAAACATAAAACAAATGAAAAATTTGAAACTAACCACTCTCATTCTTATTGGATTATTTACAGTATTTGCCTATGCCCAAAAAAGACCTAACAATCATAAAATAGTTTTTCAGTTTACAAATGCTATCGATACGCTACAACAAAAAGCATTTGCTAACCAACTAAATAATTTAACGAACCATTGGCCTAAAGCAAAATACGAGGTTGTGGTTTACAATATGGGATTAGAGTTTTTAATGCCCTCAAAATCAAAACATATTACAACAATTAAAGCGCTTCATGCTAAAGGAGTTCGTTTTATAGTTTGCGAAAATACAATGACAACTCGAAAAATAAGCAAAGAGCAGTTCATTCCAGAAGTGGAGTATGTAACGGCCGGAATCGCTGAAATTGTTGAAAAACAAGAACAAGGCTGGAGTTATATAAAAGGTGGGTTTTAAATTAAAATGTAGATTATGGTTTTACTACTACATTGGCAATAGTTGTTTCATTACAACTGCAGAAAACAAAACTAAACAACTAAAAAAGATGAGTAACAACCGAAGGAATTTTCTAAAATCAGTAGGGACATTAGGTATAGGAGCAACAATAATTTCGCCAATTTCTAGTATTGCAAATACAAACAAAATAGAGGTAGCAAAAATAGATACTAATGTTGACCCAAATAAACCCCAAACTATTTCTATTCTTCAAACCACCGATGTGCATTGTCAGATTCATCCGCACGACGAATTATTTTGGGAAAATGGAAAAGCTGTTTTTAGAAAAACAGGAGGTTACTCTTATATGGCAACGTTGCTAAATCAATTAAAAAAGAAAAACCCAAACACTTTTACTATTGATACTGGAGATATGTTTCAAGGCAGCGAATTAAGCGTAGAAACCACTGGCGAAGCTTTTGTTCCCATTTTAAATGCATTGAATTACGATTTGTATCTTCCGGGAAATTGGGAAGTAATTTATGGAAAAAGAAAAATGCAAACCTTATTGGGTTCTTTGGATGCTCCAAAAATTTGCACCAATATGTACCATGATTTAGGTGAAGGAAAAAGAGGTGAACTTATTTTTCAACCCTACACAATTTGGCATATTGCGGGAGCAAAAATTGGTTTTCTTGGGTACACTGATCCACTAGTACCTTTGAGACAAAGTCCTAATTACAGTAAGGGAATTTTATACACCAATCCCGAAGAAAATCTGGCTCATTATGTAGATGTACTTAGAAATCAAGAACAATGCAGTTATGTCATTATGATTGCACATTTGGGTTTATCGCAGCAAATAGCGTTGGCAAACCGACCAGAATGTGAAGGTGTCAATTATATTTTAGGAGGCGACACGCACGAGAGAGTCCGAAAACCTATTGTTTGTAAATATTCAAAAGTGGTGGAACCGGGAGCCTTCGGTTCATTTATTGGTAAATTAGATTTGACCATTATTAACGGAAAAGTGATTGAAGACAGTTATGAATTAATAGAAGTTGATTCTCCAAAAATAAAACCGGATGCAAAAATTGAAAAATTATTGAAAGAGAAAGAAGCCGTTTACCAAGAAAAAATAAATCAGGTTATTGGTTACAGCACGATTCCTTTGTACCGTTATTTTGTGGTGGAAAATCCTATTGACACGATGATTCTGAATGCACTAAACTGGAAATTTCCAGAAATTGACATTAATCTTTCTAATGGATTTCGTTTTTGTCCGCCAAAAACGACTCCTGATCAAACCGGAAATATCCCTATCACAAACGGATTTATTTTTGATATGCTTCCCGTAGACAGCACCGTAAGAACCGCAAAAGTGACTGGAAAGCAATTGAAAAACTGGCTCGAAAAAGAATTAAATAATGTCTTTGCACAAGATGCTTCAAAACGTTTTGGTGGATGGGTCGTGAAATTCAAAGGAATGGAAGTACAATTTAACGCTTTTGCAGAAATAGACAAAAGAGTGCAAAGCATTACCGTTAAAAATATACCATTAGATCCTGAAAAAATATATACTATAATGGCTTGTGAACGGGACGGAGATCCTGTAGACATGTTATGCAGAATGAAAGGCGTTATGGATGCCAAAAATACAACTTCAACATTGCATACGGTAATGAGAGAATATTTAAAACAAAACTCTCCCGTAACGCCTACACCTCAAAAAAATGCAATCATTCTTGATGCTCCAGAAACACTACTAACTCAGGTTTCTGGTGTTGATTATACTTTCAGATAAAATTTAAGTATTTAATTATAAAGTCATTAAGCCGAATGTATAAAAAACATTCGGCTTTGTTTTTATGGGTCAATGTGATAAAAGTTACTTCCCATTTATATTGATGGAGTTATTTTTGTACCAAATCTAAACGTTCAAAAATGAAAAAGTTTTTCGTATTAATTTATATACTTACCACTCTCTTTTTTTCTATAAATACAATAGCGCAACATCAGGAAATTTCAGAAAAGCCAACGGTTTGGAAAGAAAAAAATAACGAAAAAGTTGATTCTACCTCAATTCTAAATACTTTCAAAAACGGGAATTTCAATGGTCACTTCCGCTATTTTTTTATGAGTACTAATAATGAAAGTGGCTTATCTGATTATTATGCCAATGCACTTGGTGGAGGCGTGAAATTTGAAACGGCCAAATTTCATAATTTTCAATTTGGTGTCAGCGGTTATTACATATTCAATATTGGTTCTTCTAATTTTTCTAAAAAAGATCCTGTGACCAATTTATCAAACAGATACGAGGTAGCGCTTTTTGACATTCAAAATCCATCAAACAAAGACAATTTAAGCCGACTAGAAGAATTGTACTTGAAATACAATTTCAAAAATTCGAATATAACTCTTGGAAAACAATTACTCAATACGTCCTTTATAAATCTGCAAGACGGCAGAATGCGCCCAACCGTAGTGGATGGAATTTGGATTGATTTTAATGAACTCAAGAAAACTAAAATAAATCTGGGCTACCTATATGGAATTTCACCACGAAGCACCATGAAATATTTTGACGTGGGAGAATCTATAGGCATTTATCCCTCCGGCATCAATCCCGATGGAACAAAATCTAATTATGCTGGAAATTTAAACAATAGCGGAATTTATATTGTTGGTTTACAAAATGAATCTATAAAAAATTTAAAGATACTTTTATGGAACCAATATGCTGAGGATATATTCAATTCTGCATTGTTCCAAATGGATTATAAATACGATTTGAATCCCAATTCTAAACTGCTTTTTGGCTTTCAATCAATTTATCAAAATGCATTGAATTTTGGCGGAAATGAGGATCAAAGCAAAACTTATTTCGAAAAAAATGGTACTTCTCAAACCTTTGGAGGAAGATTAGGTTGGCAAAATAAAAAAATAGAATTTACTTTAAACTACAACCGAATAACGGCTAAAGGTCGGTATCTCATGCCCAGAGAATGGGGTCGAGACCCGTTTTACACCTTTATGGCCAGAGAACGAAATGAAGGTTTTGGGGATGTGCACGCTTTAATGACCAAAATACAATATTCAAATCCTAAAAAGAGATTCAAATCGCAACTAGCTATAGGATATTTTGATTTACCAGATGTAAAAAACGTTACCCTAAATAAATACGGATTACCTTCTTATGTTCAAACAAATGTAGATTTTCGCTATCAATTTCAAGGAATGTTAAAAGGTTTTGACGCTCAATTATTGTTTGTACACAAATTTAATGAAGTTGAAACTTACGGCAATAAAAATTTTATTTTCAATAAGACCAACATGAGTAACATCAATTTAATAGTCAACTTCAATTTTTAAAACCTTGTTTTATAGTAAAGACTGTAGTCTCAATTACTAAAAAAAAACATTTATTTAGCGCTAAACCACAACTACACTTTAATATTCCCTCTGTTTTTTAAAAACATAACTTCTATAATTTTACTAGACATAGAGCTACTCACACCTAAATGATTGGATAAAATTTCAATAAGACTTTTTTCTTCTTTTTCTAATGTTCCGTCAGCCAATAAGACGTCTAAGGCAAGAGCAAACAAGGTTTCTTTATCTTCGGTTTCTATCCAAGAGCAACAAGCCTTTATATATTTAAGCTGTCCCAACTCTTGATATAATACGACGGCAGTTTCATAATAAGGTCCGAAATCTACATGCTTAAATTTTTCTTTAGAATACAGAATTCTTGATAGTGATTTTCTTTCGGCTTCATATATATAATGATCAGCTTTTATACAAGTATATAAAATTCCTAACCAGGCCTCAGCTTCAGATTGAATTGGGTTTTCTTCCATAGTAATAATGTCTTTTTCCAAAATATTTTTTTTCTAAATTTACAATTAACCATTTATAAAAACAATCTAGAGTGTGCATATTTTAATGTCACAAAGAAATTCAAAATAATAAGAGACTAACACGAACTTAACACCTTAAAATTGAGGTTAAAAGAGTAACATTTTATATATTAGCATATAAATAACAATTCAAACTATA
Organism: Flavobacterium sp. GNP011; assembly: GCF_056428925.1. Lineage (NCBI taxonomy): Bacteria > Pseudomonadati > Bacteroidota > Flavobacteriia > Flavobacteriales > Flavobacteriaceae > Flavobacterium > Flavobacterium sp. GNP011. Next base: position 54,814 of record NZ_JBWJVJ010000009.1, read on the forward strand.
ATTTTTATCTATTGATTTTTTAATTTACTACGAGTTTTTTAAATAACTTTGTATCCAGAAAAATAAAAAACAAACATACTATGGAACATAATGCAAAACCAACCTCTTACAATGTAAACGGAGAGAGTAAATGTCCTTTCTCGGGAGCTTCAACATCTGCTCCAAAACAAAGTGTTACTCACGGTAAAACAAATCGTGATTGGTGGCCTAACCAACTCCGTTTGAATATCCTTCGTCAGAATTCATTAGAGAACAATCCCATGGGAGCCAACTTTAATTATGCCGAAGAATTCAAAAAAGTAGATTTAGAGACTTTAAAAAATGATATCAAAGAAGTCATTACAACTTCTCAAGACTGGTGGCCGGCTGATTATGGTAGCTACGGTCCCTTTTTTATACGTTTAGCTTGGCACAGTGCAGGAACATACCGTATTGCTGATGGTCGTGGTGGAGCAGGTTTTGGAACACAAAGATTTGCACCATTAAACAGCTGGCCAGACAACGCCAACTTAGATAAAGCTCGTTTGTTATTGTGGCCAATAAAGCAAAAATATGGTAACAAAGTTTCATGGGCAGATTTAATGGTATTAGTAGGAAACTGTGCCTTAGAATCAGCAGGATTTAAAACGTTTGGTTTTGCTGGAGGTCGTGTAGACGTTTGGGAACCACAAGAAGATATTTACTGGGGACCAGAAAAAGAATGGTTGTCATTGAGTACTGAACCGAACAGCCGTTACTCAGGAGATCGTGAGCTTGAAAATCCGCTTGCAGCAGTACAAATGGGACTTATTTATGTAAACCCAGAAGGACCAGATGGAAACCCTGATCCGTTATTAGCAGCACGTGACATTAGAGAGACATTTGCACGTATGGCCATGAATGACGAAGAAACAGTTGCCTTGATTGCTGGAGGACACACACTAGGAAAAACTCATGGTGCTGCTGATCCAAATGTTTATGTAGGAGCTGAACCAGCAGGTGCATCTATTGAAGAGCAAAGTTTAGGCTGGAGAAATACGTTTGGTACAGGAAATGGAGCAGATACGATTACAAGTGGTCTTGAAGGAGCTTGGACTACTACACCAGTAAATTGGAGTAATAATTATTTTGAAAACTTATTTGGTTTTGAATGGGAATTAACAAAAAGCCCTGCAGGAGCTCACCAATGGAAACCAGTAAATAATGGCGGTTCAGGAACAGTTCCAGATGCTCATGATGCATCAAAAACGCACCAACCAATGATGCTTACAACTGATTTATCTTTGCGTGTTGATCCTGCTTATGAGAAAATCTCTCGTCACTTTTTAGAAAATCCTAATACATTTAATGACGCTTTTGCAAGAGCATGGTTTAAATTGACCCACAGAGATATGGGGCCAAAAGTACGTTATTTAGGAAATGAAGTGCCAGCTGAAGAGTTAATTTGGCAAGATCCAGTTCCTGAGGTTACATTTGAATTAATTAACGAGCAAGACGTTGAAGCACTTAAGGCTTCTGTTTTATCATCTGGATTAAGTATCTCAGAGTTAGTAAGTACCGCTTGGGCATCGGCATCTACTTTTAGAGGATCTGATAAGCGTGGTGGAGCAAACGGTGCTCGTATTCGATTAGAACCACAAAAAAGTTGGAAAGTAAACAATCCTTCACAATTAGATCGTGTTTTAACTACGCTAGAGAATATCAAAAATGAATTCAATTCTCATAATACTGATAAAAAAGTATCAATTGCCGATTTAATTGTACTAGCTGGAAATGCAGCAGTTGAAAAAGCTGCAGCAAATGCAGGAATTCAAGTTCAAGTTCCTTTTGCCGCTGGACGAACGGATGCTTCACAAGAGCAAACAGATGTTGATTCGTTTGCAGTTTTAGAGCCACAAGCTGATGGATTTAGAAATTATGTAAAAACTAAATATACCGTTTCTGCCGAGGAAATGTTAATTGACAAAGCACAGTTATTGACATTAACAGCTCCAGAAATGACAGTTTTGGTAGGTGGTATGCGCGTATTGAACACTAATTTTGATAAATCTCAAAATGGAGTTTTTACAAGCAGAACAGAAACACTTACTAATGATTTCTTTGTAAACTTATTAGATTTAAGAACAACTTGGAAAGCCGTTTCAGAATCTGATGATGCTTTTGTAGGTAGTGATAGAATGGCTGGTGGTTTAAAATGGATTGGAACAAGAGTTGATTTAATCTTTGGTTCTAACTCTGAATTAAGAGCACTTGCAGAAGTTTACGGATACCACGATGCACATGAAAAATTTGTAACTGACTTCGTAGCTGCATGGACTAAGGTGATGAACCTTGATCGTTTTGACTTGGTTTAAAACTTTAATTTTAATTTGTTTAAAAGGTGGTCTAGCAATAGATCACCTTTTTTATGAAATCTATTTTATTTTTCTCTCCATAAAAATTGCCCCAATTAGTGTCTAACTTATTGGGGCATGTTCATTGAGATGGCTTTATAAAACTACTAAATCGGATTATAAAGTATAATCAGTGTTTACAAAATTTGATTCTTTGCTGTTTAATAATGCTTGTAAAATTTCATTATTGTACTCATTATCCTTTGAGGCAACAAAGGTTCTAATGGAGAACGAGCGCAGCGCATCATGAATACTCAGTGTTCCCACTGCTGAGTCTTTTCGACCTGTAAAGGGATACACATCTGGACCTCTTTGGCAAGAGCTATTCAAATTTACTCGACACACTAAATTTACTAAACTATCAATTAATGGTGCAATGGTTTTAATATCCCTACCAAATAAACTTACTTGTTGTCCATAGTTAGACTCAGCCATATCGTTTAATGGCTCTTGAATATCTTTGAAAGTCATGACAGGAACAACAGGTCCAAACTGCTCTTCATGGTACACTCTCATTTCTTTATTCACTGGAAACAGAACGGCTGGGAAAATATAATTTGGCGTATGCTCACCCCCTTTTTCATTGATGATTGTAGCACCATTTTTAATTGCATCATCAATTAACTCCTGGATGTAAGCTGGCTTTTCTTTTTCCGGCAAAGGAGTTAACATTACATCTTTGTCCCAAGGATTACCAAAAGCGAGAGCATCAACTTTTGCAGCAAACCTGGTGTTAAATTCATCTGCAATACTTTCATGAACATATATTATTTTTAATGCTGTACAACGCTGACCATTAAAGGATAATGTGCCCGATATACATTCTTGAATAGTCAAATCAAGATCAGCATCTGGCAAAATAATGGCTGGATTTTTCGCTTCAAGACCTAAAATTAAACGCAATCTGTTTTTATTAGGATGCTGATCCTGAAGTGCAATAGCAGATTTACTATTCCCAATCAACGCCAGAATATCCACTTTCCCAGATTTCATAATTGGCGAAGCTACTTCGCGACCTCTACCGTAAATGATATTGATGGCACCTTTTGGAAAACTATTTCTAAAAGCTTCTAACAAAGGCGAAATTAAAAGTACTCCATGTTTTGCTGGCTTAAAAATTACAGTGTTACCCATAATCAAAGCAGGAATTAGCAATGAAAAAGTTTCATTTAACGGATAATTATATGGTCCTAAACACAAGACAACTCCTAAAGGCCCACGACGCACCATGGCATTGACACCTTGACTTTTAGTAAATCGGGATGAATTTCTATCTAATAATTTATAATCTTCAATAGTATCATAAATGTATTCCACGGTTCTATCAAACTCTTTTTCAGAATCTGGCAATGATTTTCCTATTTCCCACATTAGTAACTTTACAACCTCAGCTCGAGTTGTTTTCATTTGCTTGACAAAATTTGTCATACACTTAATACGATCTGATACTTTCATGGTAGGCCAAAGTCCTTGACCATTACTGTAGGCATTACTTGCTGCTTGTACAGCTTCAAGGGCCTCCTCTTCACCCATAAATGGTATTGAACCAAGAATGGTAGGACCATAAGCAGGAGTAGATGAAATTGTAGAAAAAACGGCAGTAGTTTGTCCCTCCCATTTTTTTAATTCACCATTAACAAGATAGGTGTCTTGATTTAATAAGCTCTTAATCTGATATTCTTCGGGAATTACATTCATTTTTTTGAGGTTTAAAATTAAAAATCAGCAAGCGCATGCACAATATTAAGGCGTTACTACAGTACCTTCCCAATCTAAAATACCTCCTAGTAAATTATAGGTGTTTTCAAATCCCAATTGATTCATTATTTCACAAGCTTTTGCACTACGCATACCAGATCTACAGTATATATAGTATTTTTTATCTTTATCTAATGCTTCAATTTCAGTTATAAAATCTTGCCCCCTATGAATATCAATATTAATGGCATTGGCTATAAAACCATCATTGAATTCATCTTCAGTTCTTACGTCTAAAATTACTGTGTTTTCGTCGGCCTCAAATTGAGAAACCCACTCTTCTTGTGTTAAATTCATACTATTGTTTTTTTGTAAAAATACGATGTTTTTATCAAACAAGTATCGAATCAATTGTTAATTAGATTCTAATCCTAAGAAAACGATTGCGTAAAATATTCACATTCAATCAAATAAAACAAGATATTTTATAAGCCTACAAAATCTATAGGAAAACAATTTTCAACAACCTATTAATGAGGTATTTAATTATTTTTTAGGATTGAAAAAACGGCTAAATTTAGCATTTTAGATTACTTTTATAGAAAATATAAATTCAAGAAATGATTGACTCCTTAAAAAAAATATTCCACTCTTTCTCTACAGATTTAGTTCACGAAATAGAAAACAATGCAGTCTTACATTCTTATCCAGCTGGATCTGTAATTATGCGGACAGGCCAATATATAAAAAGTACAGTACTCGTAATACATGGAAAAATAAAAATATACAGAGAGGATGAAAATGGAGGAGAATTTTTCATGTATTACTTACAACCAGGACAAGCTTGCGCGATTTCAATGATTTGTGCTACTAAAAATGAAAAAAGTCAAATTATGGCCCTTGTTGTCGAAGATGTTGAACTAGTTATGATTCCGTTGCCATTGATGGATAAATGGATGATGCAACACCGAAGCTGGTACGAATTTGTTATTGACACCTACAGAAGCCGATTTGAAGAAGTACTTGAAGTTATAGATAGTATTGCCTTTAGAGCTATGGACGAAAGATTAGAATTTTATTTGCAAAGGCATGCAACATCTTGTGGCTGTAAAGAATTAAAACTTTCTCATCAAGAAATAGCATCTGATTTAAATACTTCTAGAGAGGTCATATCTAGATTGTTAAAAAAAATGGAACAAAGAGGAATTGTGTCACTTCATCGTAATAATATTGAACTTCTTTAAAACTAACATTTTACGTTTTTAAAAATTAGTTCACCTTTCAACAACATCGTTTATGGAATATTTAGGATACATTGCATCCATCATAATTGGGCTATCGCTTGGATTAATAGGCGGCGGAGGCTCCATTCTTACCATACCTATTTTAGTATATCTTTTTAAAATAGATCCTGAAATTGCTACTAGCTACTCCCTTTTTATTGTAGGTGTGACCGCATTATTTGGTTGCGTTAGTCATTACAAGATGGGGAATTTAAAAATTAAATCGGCTTTGTACTTTGCAATACCATCAGTAGTTTCAATATTAATAATACGCGAAGTTATTTTTCCTAAAATAGCCAATACACTATTTTCGATAGCCTCTTATCAAATTTCCAAAAATGTACTTATTATGTCTGTTTTTTCAGTACTAATGATTGCATCTGCTATCGCTATGATAAGAAAATCAAAACCTACGATTTCAACATCCAAGACCAATTATATTCAACTTAGTCTAATTGGATTTCTCATCGGGATTGTAACAGGATTTCTGGGAGCTGGAGGAGGGTTTTTAATTATACCTGCACTTTTATTTTTTGCAAAATTACCTATGAAGCAAGCGGTTGGCACATCATTGCTTATAATTTTCATCAACTCGAGTATTGGTTTTGGAGGTGATGTCTACATTGGCACACCTATAAATTATAAAATTCTTTTTTTAATATCAGGTATGGCTTTTATAGGAATGCTAATAGGTTTGCAACTTTCTAAAAAAATAGATGGAGTCCAACTAAAACCTATTTTTGGTTGGTTTGTGCTTTTTATGGGGATCTATATTATTACCAAAGAATTTTTTTTCAAATAAAAACTTTATGTAACAAATATCACTGTATTTACTAAAAAACAGAAGTACATTTGTACTGTAAAAAAATATAAAAATGAAAATTGAACAAATATATACAGGATGTTTAGCACAAGGTGCCTATTATATTACTTCAAATGGTGAAGCTGCCATAATAGATCCGCTTAGAGAAACGCAGCCTTATCTTGATAGATTAAAAAGAGACGGTGTGGCATTAAAATACATTTTTGAAACGCATTTTCACGCTGATTTTGTTTCCGGACACTTAGATTTGAGTCGTTCTACAAATGCTCCAATTGTTTATGGTCCAAATGCCACTTGTGAATTTGACTGTATATCTGCTGTGGATGGCCAGATTTTTACTTTAGGTAATGTTTCTATAAAAGTACTACACACTCCAGGACACACCATGGAAAGTACTACGTTTTTACTAATTGATGAAAACGGAAAAGACCATGCCATTTTTTCTGGTGACACCTTATTCATAGGTGATGTTGGAAGACCTGATTTGGCTCAAAAAGCGGCTCACATGACACAAGATCAGCTTGCAGCTACCTTATATCATTCTTTACGTGATAAAATTATGACTTTGGCAGATGATGTTATTGTGTATCCTGCGCATGGCGCGGGCAGTGCTTGTGGGAAAAACATGAGTAAAGAAACCGTTTCTACCATTGGGAATCAAAAAGAAACAAATTATGCCCTACGTGCAACAATGACTGAGGCAGAGTTTATTGCAGAAGTTACGGATGGTTTATTGCCTCCGCCAGCGTATTTTGGTATGAATGTAGCCATGAATAAAAAAGGCTATGACAGTTTTGAAAGTGTTCTCAATTTAGGAATGCGAGCACTAACTCCTAGAGAATTTGAAACTGCTGCCGAAGAAAATGGTGCATTACTTCTTGATACTCGTAAAAACGGTGTTTTTGCAAAAGGATTTATCCCGCAGTCTATAAATATTGGTATTGACGGAGATTTTGCCCCTTGGGTAGGTGCGCTAGTGGCTGATGTACAACAACCTATATTGATAATTTGTGAAGTAGGACAAGAGGAAGAAACAGTAACACGATTGAGTCGTGTAGGGTTTGATAACTTATTAGGTCATCTTGACGGAGGATTTGATGCATGGGTAAATGCTGGAAATGAGGTGGATACAATCAACAGAATTTCGGCAGCACAATTTGAACAAGAAGTAAAAATAGGTGAAAGCAAGATCGTTGATATTAGAAAAGAAACAGAATACAGCGCAGAACATGTAGACGAAGCCTATAACAAACCTCTTGCTGCTATAAATGACTGGATTAAAGATATTGACCCAAAAGAACATTTTTACATTCATTGTGCTGGTGGGTACCGCAGTATGATAGCGGCTTCCATCCTTGAGGCTCGCGGTTTTAGAAACTTTACCGAAATTGAAGGGGGATTTAACGCCATTGCAAAAACGAGTATTCCCAAAACAGATTTTGTTTGCCAAAGTAAAATATTAAAACAATAACAGCAACAAAAAGCCCTTTGAACTAGAGACCGAGAAACCTCATCAAAAAAATAGATTTAGAAAAAAATATACACATGTCTGATATAAAATGTTGTGTAGTGCAATGCGAGGCACCCATAGATGGAAATTATTGGGAATCACAATATGCAGCTGAAACCACTAAATGGGATTTAGGTACCATAGCGCCACCACTGCAGGAATTTATAGATACACTTACAGATAAAAACTGTCGTATTTTAATTCCTGGATGCGGCAACAGTCATGAGGCTGATTACTTGCTAAAAAATGGTTTTACTAACATCACTGTGATTGATATTGCAGCATCACCAGTATCATTTTTAGTTGAGAAACATGCAGGAAATCCAAAAATTAAAATTGTTCTTGGTGATTTCTTTGATCATGTAGGGCAGTATGACTGTATTATAGAACAAACCTTTTTTTGTGCCATTCCTCCATTTATGAGACAAAAATATATGTGGAAAATGCACCAACTTTTAGCTCAAAACGGAATTCTATCCGGTCTCCTTTTTAATAGAGAGTTTGAGTCTGGTCCTCCCTTTGGCGGAAGCCAAAATGAATATGAAACTCTTTTTAAAAATGCTTTCCATATAAAAAAAATGGAAACTGCTTTTAATTCTATTACGCCAAGAGCTAACTCTGAGTTGTATATCACTTTTGAAAAAAACACAAATGTAGTTGTAAATTTATATGAATTAAACGGAGTAACTTGCTTTACATGCGCCGAAAGAATTGATTCGAAATTAACTGAAATAGAAGGCATTTATCAAGTTTCAACAAGTTCAAACTTTCAAGAAATTGTGATTGTAAGCCATTTCGTAATTGCCATTGAAAAAATACAAGAAGCTCTTTTATATGATAAGAACTACTCAATTGCATCGTATAAAATTGTTTAGCAAACATAATTAATGATTTTATTGAAACTTAAGAAATATCAATTTGTGTTTTGATGAAAATTATAAAAAGGTGTTTGATTAGTCAAACACCTTTTTTCAATTAATATAATTTTTAAAAATTTACTTTTTTAACCAAGCTTGCAAAACACGCTCTAAATCTGTTTGAATTATAGGTTTTGGTAAATAATCATTCATACCTGCTTCAAAGCATTTTTCCTTATCACCTACCATAATACCTGCTGTAATTGCAATAATAGGAACGTCTTGAGAATTATCTAAATTTCTAATTTCGTCTGTAGCTTCATATCCATTTTTATTAGGCATTTGAATGTCCATTAAAATAACATCAGGTCTTTCTTTTTCGTAAAGGATTACTGCTTCGTTTCCATCTTTGGCTTCAAAAATTTGACAATTAGAAATGATTCTTTTTACCAAGGTTTTGGCTAAAAGCATATTTATTTTATTATCCTCAACAATCAAGACTCTCTTATCATCTAAAACACACTCTGGTAATGCACTAATAATATTGTTTTTAGGAATAATTGGTATTTCAAGGTCATTTTTTAAACTAGTCTTCTTGAATTTAACTACAAAATAAAAATCACTTCCATCTCCATATTTACTAATTAACTCTAACTTACTATCCATTAAGGCTAGCAACTGATTTGAGATAGCTAATCCTAATCCAGTACCCCCAAACTTTCTGTTAGTAGAATTATCCTCTTGTACAAAGGACTTAAAGATTTTTTCATTATTATATGTCTTGATCCCAACACCAGTATCCTTTACAGAAAACTTGATTGAAGCTGATTTTTTTTCAGGTTTATTTATTTGACTAATATCTAATCTAATTTCACCAAAATGAGTAAACTTTATTGCATTACTTAATAAGTTTACTAAAATTTGTTTCAGTCGTACCGAGTCTGCTATGATGAATTGCGGTACAGTTTTGTCAATTTCAAGAATTAAGTTTATATTTTTTTTGATGGCCTGAATCTTAAACAAGTTGATTACCTGATTGGTAAGTTTAAAAAGATTTACTTTTTCAAAATCCAACTCTAGTTTACCCGACTCAATTTTGGAGAAGTCCAAAACATCATTTACTATATCCATTAATGACGTTGCTGATTCATTAACAGTAGTCATATACTCTGCTTGGTTTTTCTTAAGATTAGACTTCATTAACAAGTGTGTAAAACCTATAATCCCGTTTAATGGAGTTCTAATTTCATGACTCATATTAGCTAAGAAATCTGTTTTGGCTTTGTTTGCGGCTTCGGCCAATTCTTTAGCTTTTAAGAGCTCCATTTCCAGCACTTTCTGTTCTGTAATATCAATGAAACTCAAAACAATTTCGTTGATATTCCCGTGACTATCAAAATCCGGATAGCCGTTTACCAAGACCCATATTGGTTCTTTATTAGTAGATCGTACTACTCCCATTTTGAAATTTTTCAAGGAAGTCTTAGTTGAAATAATTTGGTTAACTGGATATTTCTCAACAAGTAATTCAATCCCAAGCTCATTATAAAGTCTAAAATTTGCATCATAACTAGATATGACTTTCAATTCATCATCAGTAAGCCCTAATAATTCGTTTGATTTTTGATTGTTTACTATTATTGATCCGTCTGGTCTGTACACCATTATTCCTGCATCTAGATTATTCAATAATCCACGGTAGCGTTCCTCACTTTTAAAAAATGCAAAATCAGATTGCTTAGCTTTTGTAATATCCCTGCATAAACAGATAAAATGAATCTCATTATCTAAATTTTCTTTCATAGGCGCAACGGATAATTCAAACCAATGCTTTTCTTGGCCTAATTCGAGTACATATTGCTTACCAGCTGAAAACCCATCAATTGAAGCTTCGTGAATAGCCTCAATAATAACAATTGACGCATCATGAGGAAGCACATCTGAAAACTTTTTATCTAGAAAATATTCTGGTGGTACAGCTAGTAAATCGTCTCTACGGGAGTGATAATTAAAAATTTTACCTTCAAGATTAATTTCAAAAAGCATATCTGGAATGGCACCAAGTATGGCCTCCATTTTTTTATGCATTCGCATAAACTCATCATCTATTTGTTTACGCTCACTAACGTCCCTAACAATGGCTACAATTCTACCATCTACAATTTTTTTAGCCGTGATCTCTACAGCTTTTAAAGTACCATTTTTGTGCATCATATTGCACTCCATCAATGTTTGCTCAGTATTTATCAATTCATTAAAGATTATTGGTCTTTTGACAAGATCATCTATAATGTATAAGTTTTCAAAATTCTTAGTACATAATTCCTCTTTTGTAAAACCTAGCATTTTACAAGCGCTATCATTAACTTCAAGTAATTTACCCTTACTATTGCTAATCATAATTGCATCTGAGGCTTGCTCTATCAAACTTTTATATCGCTCTTCACTGTTAATAAGCTGCTCTTTGATATTCTTTAATTCAGTAATTTCGGTTAATGCACCATTAAGTAGTATTGCTTTACCTTCTTCATCTCTAGAAATTATACCTCTGTCAAAAAATATCCCATAGGTTCCATCTGCTTTCATGAATCGAAACTCATCAGACCAATTATTAGTAGTTCCAGCGTATGTTTCTTCCAGTTTTTCAATAACTCTATCTCTATCATCCGGATGGAGTTTTGAACGCCAGACAGTCATATTATTGACACCATTTGATATTGTGCTACCAAAACCTAATAGATCAATAAATGCTTGATTATTCCAACTCTCTCCTGTAATTAAGTTCACCTCAAAAACAGCATCATTGGTAGCTGCTGAAATCATTTCAAAACGCTCATTGGCTGCTCTAATTTTCTCTTCTGCTTTTTTAATTTCAGTGAGATCTACTCCCATACCTACAATACACTTTTTACCTTCATATGAAATACATCTTGAGTTTACATAATACGGAATTTTGTTTTTAAATTTAGTAAAGAATTCAAGCTCAAAACCTTCGCCATTCATGTCAGAATTGCCTTGCTTGGTCTCAAATATAGATTGAATTCGGGGAGCGAGTCTCTTTTTTTGATCGTCATCAAAGAAATCAAGCGGACTCATATTCAAAATTTCCTCTTCATTATATCCCGTGATTTCTTCAAAATTTTGGTTCCATTTTACAAATTTCCCTTTTTCATCATAGAGGTAAAAAATTCCAGGAAGGCTATTTATAACAACTTCAGAAAGCTGTTTTTCTTTCAAAATTTCAGACTCAGCAAGTTTACGCTCGGTAATATCAGTAATTGTACCTATGTAACCTAGTATTTCATTTTTTACATTTCTCTCTGGTATAGCCTTGCCCATTACCCAAGATATTGATCCATCTGGACGTACAAATCTGTATTCAGAAAATGAAGAATTTAATTTTTTCGAATCGTTATTCCAACGACCAGCAAGGTTTGCTACATCATCATGATGCACAGCCTTAAACCACCCATTCCCTAATGCCTCTTCAAAAGACAAACCAGAAAGTTGACTCCAATACGGGTTAACATAAGTAGTATATCCTGTAGGATCCGTCCTAAAAATTCCAACAGGAGAAACCTCTGTTAACGTATGATAACGTTGTTCACTTTCAAAAATGGTATCTTCTGCCTTTTTTCGAAGTGACTCTTTTTCAAATATTTCAAGTGCAAAAGAAATATCCTCTGTAGCCTCAATAAGTAAGGTAATTTCTTCATCATCAAAAAAGTTGATTTCACTGGCGTAAAATGCAATCACACCAACAACTGTATCAAATTTTTTGATAGGAATTGTGATCATCGATCTATAATTTCTTCTCAAAGCCTCTGTTTTCCAAAGATTCATTGTAGAATCAGTCTCAATGTTGTTACAAACTATATGTTTTTTATCATTAACCGCTCTTCCTATTGGTCCTTGACCCTCAGGAATTTTGTTATTTGTAGAAATTGTCTTGATTACAGAAACATAATTTTCATGCTCCCCAGCAACCATGGCAGGAAGTACTTTTTCACTAACTGGATCAATTATACCAATCCATGCTAGCTTAAATTTACCTGTTTCTACAGCAATTGTACATGCTTCTCTAAATAAAGTTTGCTCATCTATAGTTCGTACAATCATTTGATTCATTTGACTTATAAACGAATACAGTCTGTTTGTTTTAATGATTTTTTGTTCTGCTAGAATTCGATCGGTAATGTCAGTTATTATACCATGACAAATAACCGTTCCTTCAGGTTCTGGAACTGGCAACGAGTTTACATCATGCCAAACCATTCCCTTTTGCGGATGAAAATAGCGATATTGAGTCTTGAGTGGTACTAATTTTGTTTTAGTTATTTTTATCTTATCAATAACGTTATTAACATCATCTGGATGGATGCGCTCAAATAATTTAGAGGTATCAAACTCAATTTCATCAAAAGCATAACCATAAATTTCTTGAATAGCATTACTAGCATAAGTATAAGATAAAGACTGATCTTTATTTTGTCTCATGGAATATATTAATCCTGGTGAGGTAGCAGCAATCTTAAAAAATTTATGGCGTTCCTCATTCAGTAATTCTTGTGCTTTCTTAGTAGATGTTACATCTCTTAAATTAATAACAATTCCGCCTATATCAGGATCATGAAGTAAATTGTTAACATAACCTTCTAGCCAGATGTAATGACCTTTTTTATGTTTTAATTGTAAAGCAATTGGAAATGGACTTCCTGGTTCACTTAATGCTTTTTTTAATAAGAGTGGAATATTTTTTTGATCCTCAGGATGAATAAAATTGAAAACTGATATATTATCGAAATCTTTATGTGACCATCCGGTAACTCTTTGTGCCGATTCACTCCTAAATATGATGTTTAATTTTTCATCCACTAAGGAAATAATGTCAACATTATTTTCTATTAATGCTCTAAAACGGCGTTCATTTTGAGCAATTTTATCTTCAATAGCTTTTTTCTCTGTAATATCTTTTACAAAACCTAGAAACCTATTTTCGGAAATTTTTACTGCTTCAACTTGCCAGTATCGTTCAGAACCGTTTTTTAAAAATGCTTGAATTTCTTTTTTGCCAACTCCTTTTTCAACTAAATTTTTAAATTCTTTATAATACTCCTTATGATTTTCTATTCTGGATAAATCCCCAAATTTTTTAGTGAGCAACTCTTCTCTTGAATAGCCAGTAAGTACAGAAGCAGCGTGGTTTACTTCCAGATAATTACCATTCTCATCTAAAACAAATATACCATCCGGAGCATTCTCTATGTAATTTTTAAACTTTAAATCACTTTCTCGCTGGATTAATTGTATCTGCTGATCAACCTCAACTTTTTCACGTTTTTTAATTTCAGATTCTATTTGCTTTTTTTCAGTTATATCTTGTACAGTTCCGTGAAAAGCGATTACGCTGCCTGATTGGTCTTTTTGGGGTGTAACAATGGCATACAACCATTTTTGATCTTGATTTGCAAAGACTATTCTGCGTTCTAAATCAAATTCCTTTTCATCATCTATTGCATTATTTATTTTTTCGAGAAAAAAAGAAGAATCCTCTTTTGAAAAAATATTTAAAAACTCTTTAAATAAATCTTGATCAGGCTCTTTTGTTAATTCATAAATAGAATACAATTCCTTAGACCAAAACATTTTTTTGGTATCTAACTCATATCTCCAACTACCCAATTTCGCAATATGCTGGGCATCATTAAGTAATTTTTCACTCTCTGATAATTGCTCTTGAATTCTTTTAACACACGTTACGTCTCTACCTATGCCATAAGCCAGGCCGTGTTCATGAGATACGGTGATAATCCATTGGATAGAAATAATCTCACCATTTTTTTTTACATAACGATTTTCAAAGTTTATTGATTGTTTTTCTTTACCAAGCCTTTTTACTTCATCAATACTTTTTTCAAGATCTTCAGGATGTATAAAATTTAGAAATGGTTGCGATAAAAGTTCTTGTTCTGAGTAACCTAAAACTGCAACAAATGTAGGATTGATTTCTTTAAAATAACAATCGGCATTGGCAACACATACAAAATCCTGTGAACTATGAATCAATTGTTCAAAGTTATTTTTACAAGATTCTTTTTCTATTAAGGTTCGAAGTTGTATTTCTTTTTGCTTTACTAAAATAAGCAATTCATCATAGCTGTAATTAGCCTCATTCATAAAACATTAGTATTAAAGTAATTGTTAAATGTAACAAAAAAAATAATCTATTAAAAAATTAAATGATGAAACTTAAATATTGTTCGATGGAATACACATAAAATAGGTTAAATGTATTTCAATTATATAGTATATTTTTATTATTTTCTAAATGCTTTACATAGCTTTTTAAAATAAAATTTAACAAAAATTTAAAACACATTTGTATATACAACCATAATTCTCGCTATATTTGTACCGACAAATTACATATATACAAATATGAAAATTGAAGAGATATTAAAATCAACTGTAGCTATGGATAATTCCAAAAAAATTATCCTCAATATTTTGTACACACAAAATGTTATTACAGAGAATTTTAATGAAATCCTCAAACCTTTTGAAATATCAAGTGAGCAATATAATGTATTGCGTATCTTAAGAGGTCAAAAAGGAAATCCAGCAAACATGTCTGTAATACAAGAAAGAATGCTTGCAAAAACAAGTAATACAACCCGCCTTGTAGACAAATTGTTATTAAAAGAATATGTAACACGTAAAGTATGTCCTGATAACAGACGAAAAATTGAAGTTTTAATTACGGGTAAGGGATTAGAAGTTCTATCAGAATTAGATCCAAAAGTTATTGCGCATGAACGTTTTTTTTCTCAAAACTTAACACCAGAAGAAATTGAAATTTTAAACGCTTTATTAGAAAAATATAGAAAACAATAAATAAAAATAATTATGAGTACTTTTATAGAAAACCAGAATTGGAGATATGCTACAAAAAAGTTTGATGCATCCAAAAAAATTACAACTGAAGATTTAAATACACTAAAAGAAGCTATCCGCTTAACAGCATCTTCTTATGGATTACAACCTTACAAAATTATTATTGTTGAAAATCCTGAATTACGTGCAAAATTACAACCTGCAGCTTATGGACAAGCTCAAGTTGTAGATGCTTCTCATTTAATTGTATTTGCAAATGAGTTAAATTTTGGTGCTGAAGGTATTGATAATTTTGCTAAAACAATAAGCGAAACTCGCGAAATTCCGCTAGAAAGTATTCAAGGATACGTTGACTACATGAAGGGAAATATTGTAGGATTACCACAAGAAGCAAGAGATATTTGGTCTGCAAAACAAACTTACATTGCATTAGGTAACTTATTAAACAGTGCGGCTGAATTAAAAATTGATACTACTCCTATGGAAGGTTTTATTCCAGCACAAGTAAATGAAATTCTAGGTCTAGATAAATTAGGTCTAAATGCTACCCTTCTTGCAACAATAGGGTACCGTCATGAAGAAGATGCTACTCAGCATTATAAAAAAGTGAGAAAATCAAACGAGGATTTATTTATTACACTATAATTATTTTAATCAACTTTAAACAAACTAAAATGAAAAACTTAAAATCAATTGCATTAGCTGCAGTAATAGCGCTAACAACAGTAACAGTAAACGCACAAACAAAAGCAGTAGATGTATCTAAAAGTACTATCAACTGGGTTGGAAAAAAAGTAACGGGTGCACATGAAGGTGCAATTAACCTAAAAAGCGGAAACCTTGTTTTTAAAGGAAAAAAAGTAGCTGGAGGTTCATTTGTTGTTGATATGACTTCAATGACTGTAACCGACTTAAAAGCTGGACAAGGAAAAGAAAATCTAGAAGGACACTTAAAAGCAGATGACTTTTTTGGAACTGATAAATTTGCAACTTCAACTTTAGTTTTCAAAAAAGTAGCAAGTAAATCAGCTAATCTTTACAATGTAACTGCTGATTTAACAATTAAAGGAATTACAAAACCTGTAACTTTTGATCTAGCTACTACAGCTAATACAGCAACTGCAAATGTAGTTGTAGACAGAACTAAATATAAAATAGAGTACAACTCGGCAAGCATCTTTAGTGCTATTGGTGACAAAGCTATCAACGATGATTTTACATTAGCTGTGAATTTGAAATTCTAATTTCAAATTAAATACCTCTAAAACCCTATCAAGAAATTGATAGGTTTTTTTTGTCTTTAAACTTGTTTCTACTATTTATTAATTTGTTTATAGTTTAACTTGACACAAAATATTATAAACATCCATCACTATTCAATAGTTAAAATCAAAAGTAAAGTTTCATTTATTTTACTTTTTCAATACTAAATAAATTTAAAATAGCGCAACAAATAAATTTAAGTTGCATAAAAATAACATACGCTAGTTATTCGTAATAAACTCATAATATTAAGTAGAGAATCTCTTAACAGATCATAAGTACATTTGGATTGTTAAAAACGTCCATCTCTTGTGATAATTGAATCTACAAAAACAAATACTATGAAACTAAAAATGACACTGCTTTTATTGCTTTCTTGCTTATACATCAATGCACAACAACTCAAAGGTATTTTAGGAGAAGAGAATTGGCTCAATAACTGGACAAATTTTAAACCTGCCACTACAGAATATAATGAAGCTAATACGATACTAACAGGAGTTATAAGCAGCGACATGGTCTTGCAACGCAAAAACACTTATCGTTTAATAGGTGTAGTATATGTAACAAACAAAGCAACGCTTACAATTGAGGCAGGAACTGTAATTCGTGGCGATAAAGAAACTTGCGGAACACTTGTAGTTACAAAAGGATCTAAGATCATGGCCGAAGGGAATGAAACTGCTCCTATTATCTTTACTTCTAACAATGCTGTTTTATCAAGAAAACCGGGAGATTGGGGTGGTATTGTAATTCTTGGTGATGCTCCTATCAATAGAATTGGTGGAATCGGTTTTTTAGACTTTAATTTAAATCCAGAAGTTAGCTATTATGGTGGTGTAAATGAAGAGGATAATTCTGGGATTTTAAAATTTGTGCGTATTGAATTTTCAGGCAGAAAATTAAAAGAACAAAAAGAACTCAATGGTTTATCACTTGCTGGAGTTGGAAACAAAACAAAACTAGAAAACATTCAAATCAGTTTTTCAAATGATGATTCCTTTGAATGTTATGGAGGTAAAACAACTTTAAACAATATTATTTCATACCGTTCTACTGATGATGATTTTGATTTTACACAAGGCTCTCAATCTAAAATTACAAACAGTATTGCTATTAGGGATCCATTTTCATCAGATGTATCAGGTTCAAGATGCTTTGAAATTGATAATTATGACAAAATAGAAAACTGCGATTTTACTAAAAAAGCCACTCACATCACAGCCAATAACATGACCCTACTTAATACGCAAGAAAACAATCAAGGACTTGTAAAAGAAGCAATTTATATAAAAGATAAATGTTTTTTAACATTAGATAATAGCGTAATACATGGCTTTTCTGCAATTGCTGTTTTAGATTCAAAGATAAGTTACATTAGTGAAAATCTCAGTCGAATCAGTTTTAGAGGTGTAATTGCTAATAATTGTTCTGATAAAATTATTAGTGAAGTAGCAGGAAATAATATTGAAATAGCAAATTGGTACAGCAACGCCTCCTACGCATTAGATTATACTAATATACCAACTTTAGATTTTTTCATTCAACCTTCCTTAAAAAAAGCTCCAGATTTCCGTTTAAGATCCTACAGCAATTTAGCCAGTAAGTAATTCATAATAAAATCACTTCTAAGAAAAACTCAGGTTTTATATTCATAACAAAAAATAGAAAAAAAAATATTTATTTTTATTTTAAAACGTATCATAATTGAAATTTCATTTATATATTTGTATAAAATAATAAACATTGAATACAATTTTAAAAAATACATGGTGGTGGAACAATTTACGTCAAATGTCGTGAACTAAGCTCCTATGGTATTTTTAAAACTATAAATATAAAAGGCTTGTCATCACGACAAGCCTTTTTTTTTGATAAAAATTGAAACAACACTTAAAAATATAAAAAATTGAAATCATTTACTTTACAAACAAAATACAAACAAATCTTAGCTGACACCATAACGCCTGTGAGTGTATACTTTAAGATTAGAGATAAATTCCCCAATAGTCTTTTACTAGAGAGTAGTGATTATCACGGTAATGACAACAGCTTTTCCTACATTTGTTGCAATCCTATTGCATCTTTAAAAATAGAAAATGAAATCATTTATAAATCTTTTCCTGACGGTAGTTCCCAAAAAATCAATATTGATGCAAGTACTGATATTCCTGCTGTAATTCAGGAATTTTCAGCACAATTTAAATCTGATAAAAACAATTTCAAATTTATAAACAACGGGTTATTTGGATACATTTCGTATGATGCGGTTCGGTATTTTGAAAAAGTCACAATCGCCAAAAAAGAAAATAGCAATTCCATTCCAGATGTGTATTATGCGGTTTACCAAAATATTATTGCAATCAACCACTTTAAAAACGAAGCCTTTCTTTTTTGCCACAGCTTAGACGGTCGTAATAATATTGCCGAGCTAGAACAACTGCTTCAATCTAGAAATATTGCTTCGTATAAATTTTCAAAAGAAGGTGACGGTTTTTCTAATTTGACTGATGAAGAATTTAAGGAAAATGTGGCTTTGGCTAAAAAACATTGTTTTAGAGGTGATGTGTTTCAGCTAGTTCTATCAAGAAGATTTACGCAAGGTTTTAAAGGTGATGAGTTTAATGTATACCGAGCCTTGAGAAGCATCAACCCTTCTCCGTACCTATTTTTCTTTGATTATGGTGATTTCAAAATTTTTGGAAGCTCTCCCGAAGCTCAAATTATAGTAAAAGATAGAAAAGCCGAAATTCATCCCATTGCTGGAACTTTTAAACGCACTGGAGATGATGAGAAAGATGCAAACCTTGCCAAGCAATTATCTGAGGATAAAAAAGAAAACAGTGAACATGTTATGCTAGTTGACTTAGCCAGAAATGATTTAAGCCGAAATGGTCATGATGTTCAAGTAGAAAAATATAGAGAAGTACAATTCTTTTCGCACGTTATTCACTTGGTTTCTAAAGTCACAGGTCATTTACATGACACGGCTACAACGATGCAAGTAGTTGCTGATACGTTTCCTGCAGGAACCTTAAGTGGTGCACCTAAACACCGTGCCATGCAACTCATTGAAGAATACGAAAAAACAAGTCGGAATTTTTATGGAGGCGCAATAGGTGTTATGGATTTTGATGGTAATTTTAACCATGCCATTATGATCCGAAGTTTTTTAAGTAAAAATCATCAATTGCATTGTCAAGCGGGCGCTGGAATTGTGGCAAGCTCTGATGAAGAAAGTGAAATGCAAGAAGTATACAATAAATTAAGAGCTTTATATGCCGCATTAGACTTAGCCGAAACGATTTAAATTCAATTCTAATAAATTCCTTGTAAAAGGGTTTCTTTTTCAAAAAAAAATAAAAATAAAAAAATATAATGAGCAACAATATACACACACCATCTACTTCAACTGCTGCTGCAAGACGGCAAGTTTTAGTCATTGATAATTATGATAGTTTCACCTATAATTTGGTACATTATCTTGAAGATTTAGACCTTGAAGTTACCGTTTATAGAAACGATCAATTTGATATTGATGAAATTTCAGTTTTCGATAAAATTCTGCTTTCACCTGGTCCTGGAATTCCTGATGAAGCGGGTTTATTAAAAGAAGTCATTCGCAAATATGGACCTACCAAGAGTATTTTTGGAGTATGTTTAGGGCAGCAAGCCATAGGTGAGGTTTACGGTGGAACGCTTTCTAATCTTGACAAAGTATATCATGGCGTAGCCTCTATGGTAAAAACTACCGTGACTGATGAACTTCTTTTTGAAGGACTAAGCAATGAATTTGAGGTAGGTCGTTACCATTCTTGGGTAGTAGATACTAATTTACCCGATGTTCTAGAGATTACCTCTCTTGACGAAAACGGACAAATCATGTCCTTGCGTCACAAAACTTATGATGTACGTGGGGTGCAGTTTCACCCTGAAAGTGTATTGACACCTAATGGAAAACGAATTTTGGAAAACTGGATTAAAAGCTAGTTTTAAAAATTTTCCTAGTTAAATTATCACACAAAGAGTTTACCATTAAGAACAACTATCAAAAATGAAAAACATATTAAACCGATTGATCAATCACGAAACACTTTCTAAAGAGGAAGCAAAAAACGTATTGATTACTATTTCAAACGAAGGTTACAACAACAGCCAAATAGCTTCTTTCCTTACCGTTTACATGATGCGAAGCATCACTATTGAGGAGCTTGCTGGATTTAGAGAAGCGCTACTAGAATTGTGTATTCGAGTTGATTTATCTGCTTATAACACCATAGATCTTTGTGGTACTGGCGGAGATGGGAAGGACACCTTTAATATTTCGACATTAGCATCATTTGTAGCAGCAGGTGCCGGAATAAAAGTGGCTAAGCATGGTAATTATGGTGTTTCGTCTATTTCTGGTTCTAGTAACGTAATGGAAAAACTAGGCATCCGTTTTAGTAATGACAATGGTTTTCTAGAAAGTTGTATGGACCAAGCTGGGATTTGTATTTTGCACGCACCCTTATTTCATCCTGCAATGAAAAACGTGGGACCTATTAGAAAAGAACTGGCTGTAAAAACATTTTTTAATATGCTAGGCCCCATGGTAAATCCTTCTTTTCCAAAAAATCAATTGGTAGGTGTTTTTAATTTAGAACTTGCCCGAATGTATGCGTACTTGTATCAAAATACAGATGTAAACTTCACCATACTTCATTCTTTAGATGGATACGATGAAATATCGCTGACTGGTGCTTCAAAAACAATATCAAAAACCAAAGAAGGTATGTTGAATCCCGAAGATTTTGGAGTTAATATACTCACGCAACAAGAAATTGAAGGCGGTACAACCATTGAAGAATCGGCTCAAATGTTTACAACAATTATTGCTGGAAAAGGAACCGAAGCTCAAAACAATGTGGTTTGTGCCAATGCTGCGATGGCTATTGCAACGGTTACAAACTGTTCGCCTTTAGAAGGATTTCAAATAGCGAAAGAAAGTTTATTATCTGGTAAAGGACTTTTATCTTTGAAGAAATTACAGGAATTAAGCAAATAAAATAGTTTTTAATTTTAAGTATTTGTTGTTGAAATAGTTAATTACAAATTATAAATCAATAATAAACGTTAAATATAAAAACATCTAATAAAAAAGAAATGAACATTTTAGATAAAATAATAGTTGACAAAAAAAGAGAAGTAATTCTCAAAAAAACAATAATTCCGGTATCACAGCTAGAATCCTCAGTATTTTTTGAAAAAAAAACAATTTCATTAAGTCAAGCACTTAGAGCTAGTAACTCTGGAATAATTGCGGAACACAAACGCAGGTCACCATCAAAAGCTGAAATTAATTATAATTTTACTGTTGAAGAGGTGGTAAAAGGATATGAAAATGCAGGCGCTTGTGGAATATCAGTACTTACTGATGGGAAGTATTTTGGCGGTTCTCTTGATGATTTACTTTTGGCTAGAGCAACAGTAACCATTCCGCTTTTGCGCAAAGAATTCATAGTTGATGAGTACCAAATTCTAGAGGCAAAAGCCCACGGCGCCGATTTAATTTTACTGATTGCTGCGGTTTTAACACGAGAGGAAATCAAACAGTTATCTGAATTTGCACATAGTTTAGGATTAGAAGTGTTGCTTGAAGTACATGATCAAGAAGAGTTAGAAAAATCTATTATGCCGTCACTTGACATGATTGGTGTTAACAATAGAAATTTAAAAACTTTTGAAGTGAGTTTGGATTTCAGCAAGCAACTCGCTTCACAAATTCCAGATGATTTTGTAAAAGTATCCGAGAGTGGAATTGCTAGCGTGGAAGCTATTAACGAACTCAAACCGTTCGGTTTTAAGGGATTTTTGATAGGAGAAAATTTTATGAAAACAGACAACGCAGGAAAAGCAGCTACTGAATTTATCCAGAAACTACTTTCTTAATTTAAAAAAAATAAAACACAACAATCAATACAGGTAGTCATTATGCAACCTTCAACAAATAATCCAAATACAACTCCCCTTTCGTCTCCCTTTCTATCAGAAAAAATGGGAGTAAAAGTAAAAGTATGCGGTATGAAATATCCAGATAACGTTCTGAAACTTGCTGCGCTACAACCTGATTATTTGGGATTTATTTTTTGGGATAAATCTAGTCGTTATTTTGATGGAGAGATGCCCGAATTACCAGCATCCATAAAAAAAGTGGGCGTATTTGTACAAGAGAAAATCGAAGTAATTTTGGCGAAAGCCGAAAAATATAATTTACAAGCTATACAATTGCATGGAAATGAGTCGGTTGATTTTTGTATTGATTTGAAAGAAAAATTAAAAGGAAAAAGAATAGAAATCATCAAGGTGTTCTCGGTTAATGACACCTTTGATTTTCAAGAACTTGAACCTTTTGAAACGGTCTGCGATTACTTTTTATTTGATACCAAAGGCAAACTTCCGGGTGGGAACGGAGATACATTTGACTGGCGGGTTTTAGAAAAATATCCTTCGCAAAAACCTTTTTTTTTAAGTGGTGGGATAAGCCTTGATGAGGTTGAATCTATAAAACAAATCTTGAATACCAATTTACCAATTCACGCTCTAGACTTAAACAGTAAATTTGAAACAGAGCCTGGATTAAAAGACATTACATTATTACAAAAGTTGCAACATAATTTACAACTTTAACTTTTAAACATACACAAAATGAGTTACAACGTTAATGAAAAAGGATATTATGGAGAATTTGGTGGTGCTTTCATTCCTGAAATGTTATACCCAAATGTAGAAGAACTGCGCCAAAATTACCTAAAAATCACCGCAGAACCTGAATTTCAAGAAGAGTTTGATGCCTTGCTAAAAGAGTATGTAGGCCGCCCTACTCCTTTGTATTTTGCAAAACGCTTATCCGAAGAATACAATACTAAAATTTACCTCAAAAGAGAAGATTTGTGTCACACAGGAGCACACAAAGTAAACAACACCATAGGTCAAATACTCCTAGCCAAACGATTGGGTAAAAAAAGAATTATTGCCGAGACCGGCGCTGGACAACACGGTGTAGCTACGGCAACTGTATGTGCCTTAATGGGACTTGAATGTATTGTGTACATGGGTGAAGTGGATATAAAAAGACAAGCGCCAAATGTAGCCAGAATGAAAATGCTAGGTGCCGAGGTAAGACCTGCAAAGTCTGGCTCAAAAACCTTGAAAGATGCTACTAATGAAGCTATCAGAGACTGGATTAACAATCCTGTAGATACGTACTACATTATAGGATCTGTGGTAGGACCACACCCGTATCCTGATATGGTGGCACGTTTTCAAAGTGTTATTTCAAAAGAAATAAAAGAGCAATTGCTCGAAAAAGAAGGGAAAGAAAACCCAGATTATGTTATTGCCTGCGTAGGCGGTGGTAGCAATGCTGCAGGAACATATTATCATTTCCTTGACGAAAAAGAAGTCAACATCATTGCTGTAGAAGCAGCTGGATTAGGCGTAGACTCTGGGGAAAGCGCAGCCACCTCAGCACTCGGAAAAATAGGTGTTATCCACGGAAGTAAAACACTATTGATGCAAACAAACGATGGACAAATAACAGAGCCTTACTCCATTTCGGCGGGGCTTGATTATCCTGGCGTTGGCCCTATGCACGCTAATTTATATACGACTGGAAGAGCTCAATTTATCTCCATTACTGATGAGCGAGCTATGGACTGGGGTATCAAATTATCTAAAATGGAAGGCTTAATCCCTGCCATAGAAAGTGCGCATGCCTTTGCAGTATTAGACGAAATGAAATTCAAGAAAGATGATATTGTAGTAATTAATCTCTCAGGCCGCGGTGACAAAGATTTAAATACCTACATAGATTATTTTAAATTATAGTTTAGTACATTATTATCATGTGAGATGTTTTTTTTGACTTAATTTTAGGGCGTTCCCTCGCCGAAAAAAGCGAGGTCAGGCTGTACGCTAAATTCCCGATTAACAAAAACTACGGCAAAAGCCTTGTTTTTCTAAACCGGGAGATACCGCTGCCATCCTTAACGCAATCAAGAATAGCAAAGCACGTTTTAAATTAAATTTGTCAAACCCACATTATGGAAAAATTATTTGCTTACGGTAGTTTACAAAACGAGGACATACAAAAAGACCTGTTTGGGCGCATTCTAGAGGGCACTCCAGAGACATTAATAGGTTATGTGATAAAACAAATTCAAATTGAAGAAGAATTTGGAATAGTCAACTACCCCATTATTACACAAACTGAAAATCAAGAAAATACCATTAATGGAATGGTTTACGAAATTAGTACCAAAGAGCTTCACCTATCTGATTTATATGAAGGGCTGCATTATAAAAGAGTTGAAGTACAACTCCAATCAAAACAGAAAGCCTGGGCCTACAGCGCCGTAATTTAAATAAAAGTAAGCCCATAACTAAACCCTAATCAAAAAGGGAAATTAATATATCATGAACAGAATTAATAAAAAATTACAAGAAAACAATAAGATCCTTTCCATTTACTTTTCTGCTGGATATCCTAGCTTGAATGATACCGTACAAATAATCCAAGACTTAGAAAAAAATGGAGTTGACATGATTGAAATTGGACTGCCTTTTAGTGATCCACTAGCCGACGGACCAACGATTCAAGAAAGTTCAACCCAAGCCTTGCATAACGGCATGACCACGCAAGTATTATTTGACCAACTGGAAAAAATAAGAGAAACAGTTTCCATACCACTAATCATCATGGGCTACTTTAACCCTATGTTGCAATACGGAATTGAAAATTTTTGTAAAAAATGTGCTGCAATAGGCATAGACGGATTAATCATTCCAGATTTACCCGTAGATGTATACGCTGATTCTTATAAAGATATATTTGAGAAATACGGTCTTAAAAACATTTTTTTAATAACACCACAAACTTCTGTAGAGCGCATTCATTTCATAGACAGCGTCTCTGATGCATTTATTTACATGGTAAGTTCAGCCAGTGTTACCGGTTCTCAAACTGGTTTTGGAGCCACACAAGAAGCATATTTCAAACGAATTGCCGATATGAACTTGAAAAACCCACAAGTTATAGGTTTTGGAATCAACAATGCCGAAACTTTTAATCAAGCCACACAATTTGCTAAAGGAGCCATTATAGGCAGTGCGTTTATTCAAGATTTAACTAAAAACGGAACCCAAAATATAGCAACCTTCGTGAAAAGTATTCGATAAGCACTTTAAAAAGTAACAAACGGCGTTTCAGTGTGACTTGAAACGCCGTTTTTTTATAAACCAATTAAAAGACTACAATAATTCCAATTCTATTAGCTATTTAAATAGACAACAGAAGAACGTTGATAATGAACAATTACACTTCAATTATTTTATAAAATAATTATGCCTATTACGTCTTTTAAAATTAAAAATTAAGTTAAAAATTTATTGTCAGTATTTCATTTACATCTTCAGAAAGACATACTTACTTTACACAAAATTTAGAACGAAAAGTATTTAATCAATAAAGATTTATTAGATCCTTTTATTAGAAAAATTAAATACATTTGAAATTAAAAAACGAAACATACCTTTGCTTAAAGATATAATTTAATTGTTTAAAAAGGGGTATCTTATGTAAAGATACATTGGTAGCAATTTATTGAACGAATTACAAAATTATCTTAAGAGTAAATATGACAAAATCAGACAAATTATCATTATTTTTTAGCAATGAATTTCCTTTTAACAAAGAAGGTTTAGATGAGTTTGTGAATACTTTTACTGTAAAATCATTCAAAAAAGGGGAAATCATTTTAGAAAATGGAAAAGTAGAAAATGAACTTCGTTTTTTAGATCAAGGAATAATCCGAGAATATTATGCAACCACCGACAAAGAAAAAAATATTAATTTTTTTACAGATGCCGGTTTTATCACTGATTTTTCATCCTTTGCACACGCTACCGCTACAAAAAAATACCAAGAATGTTTAACTGATGTTGATTTGAGAGTTTTATCAAAAGAAATATTTTCGACATTTACTAACCAATACAATTGTGGTAAGTTATTTGTTGAAACCATTTTTCAACGAATAGTTGTCAATAAAGAAACCGAAGAATTCAACCATTTTGTAAATACCGCCGAAGAATTATATCTCGATATTATGAAGACAAAACCAGACTGGCTACTTCAAATTCCACAATATCATATTGCTTCGTATTTAGGAATCACTCCTGAAACATTAAGCAGAATTAGAAAAAGAATATAGCCTATAACCATTTTACATTGGTTGGATCAAATAAAAAAATATTTGTATTCAATTCATTTTGAATAGTTGTGGCATCATTATGCCCCGCATATATTGGCATATCGATTGCTTTATATCTATCTTTAAATAACATCAAACTGTTCTTCATATCCTCAGGATTGGAGCCAGGCCAATCTATTCTCCCAATAGTTCCTTTGAAAATAAAATCACCAGTCAGCATAAATTCTCCAAAATCAAAAATAGTGCAACCAATGCTATGCCCGGGATAAATACCAGTTGTAAAAACAAAGTTTTCTATATGATAGGTGGTTTGATCTTCCAAAATTTTCACAAGAACATTCAAAATAGTTTCCTCTAGTCCAAAATGTTGAGAACCAATAAAACTAAGATTGCGCAAACGATCTCCAAACAATTCTTTTGATTTCTCTGAAGCCCATACCGCAACATTATATAAATCCATAAAATACTTAACGCTAAAAATATGATCTTGATGTGCATGTGTTACTAATATACCTACAACTTTCAAACCTAAAAAATCAATTTTTCTTTCAATTGATTTAGGATCAAAGCTTGGGTCGACAATTAATGCATTTTTATGATTATCAATTACTAAATAAGAATTTGTTGCAAAAATAGTATTCGATAGTACTTCAACTTTATAGTTCATTTCTTTGTAACTTTTATTATTGCAAAAATAATATTGAATAAATTTAGGTGCATTGATTCAAATCAATATCGAGTACACTTTGTTTTTTTGATTTATTGATTTCAATCAATGGAATCTATTGTGCCAATAAGCAACTTTGTACTTTCAATTTAAAACATCAAAAAATGAAAATACACCATTTGCGAAATGCCACTATGATCATAGAAACGGGAGACAAAGTAATTTTAGTGGATCCAATGCTTGGAAAAAAAGGAACAGCTGGACCAACTTTCACACTTTTTCGATTTAAACCACAACGAAATCCAATTGTAGATTTGCCAACCAATGCAATGGATATAGTTGAAAAAACTACACATTGCTTAATAACACATCTGCACCCCGACCATTTAGACAAGGAAGCAGAGCATTTTCTTCGCTCTAAACAAATTCCTGTTATTTGTAGCATAAAAGACGAAGCCACATTAAGGAAAAAAGGATTAAACGTATCACAAACTGTTGAATATTGGAAAGAAAGCCCTTTTTTAAGTGGAAAAATTATAGGTATTCCAGCAGTTCACGGTTACGGATTTGTAGCTAAACCAATGGGGAATGTAATGGGCTTTTATATCAAATTACCAAACGAAAAATCAATCTACCTGAGCGCCGATACCGTTTACACTGACGATGTTCACAAAGTTTTGACACAATTAAAACCTGAAATAGCTGTGGCGGCTTCTGGAACAGCACAATTAGATATTTTTCAGCCTTTATTAATGCGAATGGATGACATTTTGAGGTTTGTAAAAAATGCACCAAATCAAGTAATCGCAAATCATCTGGAAGCTGTAAATCATTGCCCGACGACACGACAACAATTAAAAGTAGAAATTTCAAAAATTGGACTTTCTGACAAGGTTTTTATTCCAAATGATGGTGAAAGTAGGGTGTACTAATCAGACAACCATCTTACCTTAAAATAGTAATTAAAAACACATAAATGAACTTTCAAATACAAAATAGCAACAGCAACGACACAGACGAAATTTTCCGTTTGTACAAAATCGCCACCGATTTTCAGAAAACGAGATTTACCCATCACTGGCCAGAATTTGACAGACAACTTATTGAAACTGAAATTTTAGAAAACAGACAATGGAAAATAGTGGTTGATGGTAAAATTGCTTGTGTCTGGGCGACAACTTTTGACGATCCACAAATTTGGGAGGAACGTAACGAAGAACCAGCTATTTACATTCACCGAATAGCAACCAGTCCTGATTTTCGCGGACAAAATTTAGCGGGTAAAATCGTTGAGTGGGCAAAAATTTATGCTATTGAAAATCAAAAACAAATCATTAGAATGGATACAGTTGGCGATAATTCAGGATTGATTAATTACTACACAAAATGTGGCTTTGAGTTTTTAGGTTTACTAAAACTTAAAAATACTGAAGGACTTCCTGCACATTATGACAACGCAACAGTAAGTTTATTTCAAATTGACCTAAACTCTAAATGAAAAAATAACTTCTCCTTTTTTTATTTTTGTGTTCACTCCTTCTTAACAATTGAAAATATTAAAACCGTTCTTTCCAAATTGTCTAATAAAAAAGGACTTTAAGACCAAATAAAACAATAGCTAGCATCCCGAATTTCGTTGCTTGCGTGACAAAAACAATTTAATCTAATCCCTTACACCAGCTCATGAACACTAGCAAAAGTGGATCACTATAAATTTGTAAAAGGCACGAGCGGGAAGCTCGCCATCGCAATGGCATAACTCCAAGTGTTTTTAATTTATCTGTTGCGCTTATAACTTGAACTTACATTAATTTATTATTCCACTTTTTTTAATTAGTACCAAGGTTAGAATTATTGCCTTCTTTGGATATATTATGGTAAATTTGAATTACAAGAGAATTTTCTATAATGAAATCTTTTTTATTTTAAATATTAATTTGAAAACCTCCATATTATGATTGTTGCTTCACATGCTAAAGGTTGGAAAATTATAAACCAGCGCTCTCACGGCCTTCTAGCTGCGATGATAGGATATCAATATAATATTGATTTGCCAAATGATATAATTGTGCCAACACTCATTGCTATCGCTGAGCATGATGACGGGGTTGTAGAAACATTAGAAAATAAAAATTTAACCAAGGCAGGTGCGCCAAGACATTTCTTAGTCAACGATGAATCTAAAAAAACGGATTTAAAGCGATACCTCAATGTAATGGAAAATGCAACTTCAAAAAGTCAGTTAAATGCGTTATTAACTTCCTTACATTTAGATTTTATTTGTGCTGATTCAATTCACGGTCAAGACCAGAATTTGAAAACTTTTTTGAAAGAGCAAGAAAAAAACCGCAAAGATATTTTCAAACATTTAAACATAAACGAAGAATACATGCATCGCTTGTACCGCCTTGTAGAATGGTGCGATGCTTTTTCTCTTCTTATTTGCATGGACAAAATACAGCCCGAAGGACGCAAAATGGAAGTATCTGAAAGTCCTGACGGTGATATGAGTCAAACGTTTTACAAGGCTGTAAAAGAAATCACAGTAGAGCCTTGGGTTTTTAAAAATGATACTTTCACGGTTTTTTACGAATATAAAATTATCGAACAACTACAGTTTAAATCAGTGGAAGAATTTAACGAAGTTTGTAAAAAAGCAGAAGTTCAAAGGGAGGAATTTGTGTTTTCAAAGTAGCGTTTTTATTATTTTATATTTCTGTTTGATATTTTGATTCCAATTTGCGTTTTACAAGTTTGGTGAAACAGTAGTTAAACTAAATCTACGGTAGCACTACTGCTAATTTCCATCATCTTGTGAAGGTATTATAATGTGAAATTTATGACTAAAAAGAAAGCGTTCAACTGCAGTAAGAGAAAACAAAATACTGAACCACACCAAGCACAAAGTATCATTGTAAAAAAATAAATTTATCGTAAAAGTTGCGAAAATATCTATGAATTTAACCTTTAAATTTAAATCCGTAAAAATAACATTCGATATAAATGTCTCAAGAATTAATCAAAAATCTCAAATATGGTCCTCTTTTTACTGAAACTATTGCTTCCAAATGCAGCAATAACTTAAAGCATTACTTTACAAATTAGTATGCTATTCATACGTACTCAAATCTAGATTAAGAATAGTACCTACTCTTCTAAACTCTTCATTAATCTTTGCATTCAAGATTAATTTTTCATTTGTTATGGGATGATTAAAAATTAACTGATGGGCATGAAGCATCATTCCTTTCAGTTCAAAATGCTCCAACCACAATTTATTTTGTTTGTTGCATCCATGTGGCCGACTTCCTAAAATGGGATGAAAAATATGTTTGAAATGTTTTCGTAATTGATGCATACGCCCAGTTTCAGGAATCGCTTCCACCAAACAATATCGTGACGTTGGCTGTTTGTTAAATTCTAACTCAATTTCAACACTTTGCAATCGATGAAAATAGGTTATTGCATTTTGTACAACACCATCATCATTGGTTAAATCATAATCAATCGTTAATTCTAGGGGTGACCAACCACGTAAAATTGCTAAATATTTTTTTTCGACTTCGCGTGAGGCAAAACGATCATTCATAATTTTTAAAACGGCTGTATCCAACGCAAATAACAAGACACCTGATGTTTTGCGATCTAACCGATGAATAGGATAAACATGTTGCCCTCCTATTTGATTTCTCAATTCTTGGATAGCAAACACTTTTGCATCGCGTGCATAAAATGATTTGTGAACCAACAATCCACTTGGCTTATTAATTGCAATAATATATTCGTCTTGGAACAGAATTTCTAACATCTGGCAAAAGTAAAAGAGATCTTTATCGAAATCTCTCTTTTGACGTATTTATTTCTATACTTTTTATACCGCTAGCGTATGAATCCCACTTTTTAACATTAAAAAAAGTAAATCTCTATTAATTTGTAATAGTTACAATCTGGGAAAGATGATGTTGCCTTAAATAAATAATCCTAGAAATCAATAATTGCCTAGTTGCTTTCATAACATTAACAATAAATTGAAACAACCGAAAAACAAAAAATTAAATACAGGTTTAATAAGACGTAGCTGAAAAGCACAACAGAATATTTGTATCGATTACTTAAAAGTTTTTCGAAGAGTTTGAGAGAATTTCAAGAGACAAGTTCACGTATTTTTTTACCAAATAAGCAAACTGCCTTTTGGTTGAAAATATTTTTTGTAGTTTAAATCTACTATATTTATACTAAAATTTAAAAAATGAAGTTTCTATACTGATTTACTTTTAGTCTTATAGTTCGAACTAAAAACTTTTTGTAATTAAGAAAAATAAAATGAATAAACTTTTTTTATGTATTTCACTTGCGGTATTTAATATTTATTTTTCAAATTCTCAGAATAGAAAACTAAACGTTTTAGACAGTATAACAAAATTGCCAGTAAAGTATGCAAACATCAATTTTCTAAATGGATATGGTGTTTTTTCAAGTGAGAAAGGTGAAATTAATATTAGTGACATTAATATCAACTCACTTGAAATATCACACGTATCTTACGAATTAAAAAAAATAGAGTTAAAAATAAACGACTCCATCATTTTTTTAAAACCAAAAATTATAAATTTAGATGAAGTTGTAATTAAAAACAATCAAAAATTAAATGTTGCAAAAAAAATAAATTCAAAACCAATAATCCATAGTGATTATAACAAGATGTATCATAGCGCAATAGGCTTGAAGTTTGCTTTTAAAATTAATACACATGAAACAAAAATAAATTATTTAAAAAGCATTGAAATTCCGGTGTTTAAAAAAGCTAATGATGTTACAAGAAACATGTATCCCGAGAAACAATATCCATATAAAACTTTAATAAAATTAGAAATATTAGAATGTGTTGATGGAATGCCTGGTGAAAATTTAAATAATTACTGTAAATATGAGGTAATCGATTCCGAACTTATAAATGATTTTTTTACTACAAACTTTGAAAAAAACATCAAAATTCCCGAAGATGGTTTGTTTGTTGTAGTAACATTTATCGGGAAAGTTGATGAAAATAATTCCCTAATTATTGAAATGCCTTATGACGTTAATAAAAAATTTGCTGATAAAAAATTTATAAAATGGATTTTACCAAACATCCCTATTATTGAAAGGCAAAAAGATACTAAAACATTTTATCGATTTGATTATGAAAGAGATTCAAAGTGGAGACAAATTGAAAAACCAATTATCTATTTTAAAAACAAGGAATATCCCATTTTTGATATTGGGATTGGTTACAAAATTGATTTGATGGAGTAAAAAAATTAAGAAAAATTATATAAGTGTATTTCCAATTTAATTAAATTACCTACACTTAAAATTAAAAACAATAGGACCATTACTTTTGAATCTACTATCTTCCTCGGCAGACTACATTTCCGATGATTTACAGATAATGTGGGCTTTTTAAAAGAAAAAATAGTTTATAATAATAAATTAAAGATCATCTAGAAAAATTCAGAAATGAAAATCCCAAATAAAGACACCCAATTTCCATTAGAAAATTATAATAAACTTTGTTTTTTAAAAAACACAATCACAAACCCTAACATAATTATTGGAGATTATACCTATTATGATGATTTTGAAAACGTTGCTAATTTTGAGAAAAACGTAAAATATCATTTTGATTTTATTGGAGACCAATTAATTATCGGCAAATTTTGTATGATTGCTTCTGATGTAAAATTCATAATGAATGGGGCAAATCACCTCACAAAATCAATAAGTTCTTATCCCTTTGCAATATTTGGAGAGGACTGGAAAAATGCCATGGAAGGAAAACAGTATCCTAATAAAGGAAATACAGAAATAGGAAACGATGTCTGGATTGGGTATAACTCTACTATAATGCCCGGAATAAAAATAGGTGACGGGGCGATAATTGCATCGAATTCGACGGTAACTAGAAATGTAGAACCCTACTCCATCGTTGGAGGGAATCCAGCTCAAGAAATCAAAAAAAGATTTACAAAAGAACAAATTGAAAAATTATTAGCAATACAATGGTGGAATTGGGATATTGAAAAAATTACTAAAAACATTCAAAATCTTACTGATGACAAAATTGACTCGTTTATAAATTCTGCAAATAGCCATGAGCTGTAAATTTGAATAGGTTCATTAAAATGACTCGAAGGTCAAAATAAAAAAGACTATAACATTACTTTTATACTAGTCCTAATTCCGTTTTTCATAGCTATTTAGATATAGCAACGTAATATTATTTTAGATTTAAAAAATATACTACGATATATCATGAATTAATGTCTTGTAAAAAGTAAGACTATCATTTATGTTTTTTAAAGTAGACCATAATTAAAAAAAATCCTCAAAAAAATTATCCCAACCAACCATCGCGATCCAAACTTCGATATTGAATAGCTTCCGCAATATGGTTTGACTGCACTGCTGGGGATGCTTCAAGATCAGCTATAGTTCGCGCTACCTTTAAAATTCGGTCGTAAGCCCTTGCAGATAAATTCAATCGTTCCATAGCTGTTTTTAATAATTGTTTTGATACCTCATCAAGAGCGCAATACTCTCTGATTTGTTTGGTATTCATTTGGGCATTGTAATGAATGTGGTCCATGTGATCAAAACGTACAGATTGTATTTCTCGAGCTGCAGTCACGCGCTCTCTAATAGCAACACTACTTTCGGCTTTTTGATCATCTGAAAGTTTATCAAAAGGAACAGGAGTTACTTCAATATGAATGTCTATTCTGTCTAGCAATGGCCCAGATATTTTACTCAAGTACCGATGCATTTCATGTGGTGAAGACGTTTGTGGAGCATCTGGATCATTAAAAAAACCACTCGGACTAGGGTTCATACTAGCAACAAGCATGAACGATGATGGGTACGTTACCGTAAACTTAGCTCTAGAAATAGTTACTTCTCGATCTTCAAGGGGTTGACGCATTACTTCAAGTACATCTCTTTTAAATTCTGGGAGTTCATCCAAAAATAGAACTCCGTTGTGCGCCATAGAAATTTCTCCAGGTTGAGGATAACTTCCGCCACCTACTAAGGCCACATTAGAAATAGTGTGATGCGGACTCCTAAAAGGCCTTTGATTCATCAAACCCACTTCTTTAAGTTTACCAGCAACACTATGAATTTTTGTAGTTTCAAGTGCTTCGCGCAAAGTCATGGGCGGCAAAATACTTGGTAATCTTTTAGCAAGCATGGTTTTTCCTGCACCCGGCGGACCTATTAATATAATATTATGTCCACCAGCAGCAGCAATTTCCATACAACGTTTAATACTTTCTTGTCCTTTTACATCCGAAAAATCAAACTCTGGAAAATCCAGTGTCTTGTAAAACTCAGCGCGAGTATCAATCGTGGTAGGTTCTAGAGTTCCTTTACCTTCAAGGAAATCAATCACTTCTTGAACGTTTTCAACACCATAGACTTCAAGTCCAGCTACAATGGCTGCCTCTTTTACGTTTTGTTTAGGCAGAAAAAAACCTTTAAAACCCTCTTCTTTAGCTTTAATTGCTATTGGTAAGGCTCCCCTTATAGGTTGCAAACTTCCATCAAGAGACAATTCACCCATTATAATATATTGTTCAAGAGCATCTGCTTTGATTTGGCCTGAAGCCACTAAAATACCAATAGCCAATGTCAAATCATAGGCAGAACCTTCTTTACGTAAATCTGCAGGCGCCATGTTAATGGTGATTTTTTTTCCGGGCATAGCATAGGTATTGTTTTTGAGCGCGGCAGCAATACGGTAACTACTCTCTTTTATAGCGTTATCTGGTAAACCTACAAGATGGTAGCCTATACCCTTATCCATATTAACCTCAACTGTAATTGTTGTAGCTTCAACGCCAAAAACAGCACTCCCAAAAACCTTTACTAACATATATTATTATTTTAAAATAAAATTAGTAAAAACTTTTCTTATATTTTAACATCTGCAAAAACAATATAAAAAAATAGCATCTTTTATATAATTTCATAAAATAGAAACATATTCTAATTTATAATACTTAGTAAATCAACATAATAAAAAACAAATGTTAAATTCATGTAAACAGCCTACACTCTTTGAACAATTTTTTACTTTTAAGAACTAATTAGAAACTAAACTATGAAAAAAATTCTATTTCTACTTTTATTTAGCGTGGTGCTATCTAAAACGTATGCGCAGGAATACTTTCCTAATAACGAAAGTATACAAAACAAGAGTGCCAATTTTACTGCATTTACAAATGCTAAAATTTATGTAACTCCAACTCAAATTATTGAAAAAGGTACCTTACTGATCCAAAACGGGAAAGTAGTAAGTGCGGGAACCTCGATTACCATTCCAAAAAACTGTACTACGATAAATCTTGAGGGAAAAACAATTTATCCTTCCTTCATAGATATCTACACTAATTTTGGTATAGAAAAACCAAAAAGTGTTACTGGTCCACGTATGCCTACATATGACACTAAAAGAATAGGCTATTACTGGAATGAAAGTATACTAGCCGAGGCTAATGCCTATGAAAACTTTAAATACGACCAAACCAAAGCAGAAGAATTGCTAAAAGCTGGTTTTGGAGTAGTAGGAACACACGTTCCTAACGGTATTGCAAGAGGAACAGGGACCTTAATAGCATTGAATAATTTTGAAAAGCAAAACCAATTGCTGGCAGACAAGTTAACCAATCACTTTGCTTTTACAAGGAGCGTTACCACAAATCAATCCTATCCTGGGTCTTTAATGGGAATGATGGCGTTATTAAGACAAATGTATCATGATTTAGACTGGTATAAAAAGGGGAACTCTGCTACTAAAGATCTTTCGCTTGAGGCGCTTGCAAATAATGAAAAATTAGTTCAAATATTTGCATCGGAGGACAAATTAAACAGTTTACGTGCTGCCAAAATTGCTAAAGAATTTGGCTTAAACTATGTTTTAAAAGGAAACGGAAACGAATTTGAAAGAATTGAAGAAATTAAAAACACCAATTCTAAATTTATAATTCCCGTAAATTTCCCAGAAGCGTATGATGTTTCGGATCCAAACCAGGCTAATCAAATGGAGTTAAAAGACTTGCGTTTTTGGAATCAAGCTCCTACAAACTTAAAAGTTTTATCAGACAATGGAGTGGTATTTGCTCTGACTACTGATAAATTAAAGAAAATTGAAGATTTTAGAACAAACCTTTTAAAAGCTATAAAATTTGGTTTTGACAGTACCAAAGCTCTAGAGGCACTGACTACAATTCCTGCAGCTATTTTAGGAAAAAGCAATGAAGTTGGATCGTTAAAAAACGGAAGCTTAGCTAATTTCGTAATTGCATCAGGCGCCATTTTTGATGAAAAAACAATTTTATATGAAAACTGGGTTCAAGGTAACAAGTTTGTAATAAATGATTTAACTATCAAAGATATTAGAGGGAATTACGATCTCACCATTAATAATGAAAAATTCAAATGGAAAATAAATGGTGAAGTAAGCGCACCAAAATCAGAAATTACAACTGTTGATGCCAAAAAAGTAAATTCAAAACTTTCTATGAGCAACAATTGGTTATCTACCGTGATCAAACCTTTGGATTCAACCAAAACTAGTTTTACAAGATTGATTGGGTTTATTGACGATACCCAAACCCTTTCTGGAAAAGCAGTTTTATTTGACGGAAAAGAAGTAAAATGGTCTGCAGTAAAAACAGCTCCATTTGTAAAAACCATCGATTCTACTAAAGTTGAAAAAAACAATTTTGTAATCCCTAGAACATTCCCAAATACAGCTTTTGGAAATCTTAGCAAACCTGCAGCGCAAAATATCTTGTATAAAAATGCAACAGTTTGGACTAACGAAAAAGAAGGAATCCTGACCGAAACAGATGTTTTGGTGAAAAACGGAAAAATTGCAGCAGTGGGTAAAAACATTTCGGATGCCTCTGCTACTGTAATTGATGCCAAAGGAAAACACCTTACAAGCGGTATTATAGATGAGCACTCTCACATTGCGATTTCTAATGGAGTGAATGAAGGCGGACACAACTCTAGTGCCGAAGTAACTATTCAAGACGTAGTAAACTCTGAAGATGTAAATATATACAGAGAACTAGCTGGTGGTGTAACAACATCGCAATTATTACACGGTTCAGCAAACCCTATTGGTGGTAGATCTGCCATTGTAAAATGGAAATGGGGAGCTGCAGCTGATGAAATGTTATACAAAAACCAACCAGGATTTATAAAATTTGCACTAGGAGAAAACGTAAAACAATCAAACTGGGGAAATACAAATCCTACTCGTTTTCCACAAACAAGAATGGGTGTTGAACAAGT
This sequence comes from Flavobacterium sp. GNP011, assembly GCF_056428925.1. NCBI lineage: Bacteria > Pseudomonadati > Bacteroidota > Flavobacteriia > Flavobacteriales > Flavobacteriaceae > Flavobacterium > Flavobacterium sp. GNP011. Next base: position 92,772 of record NZ_JBWJVJ010000009.1, read on the forward strand.
TTTTATTGATTATTTTCAAAGAGCCAAAGAATATGATTTGAGCTGGAAAGCATTTAACGCAAGTAATAAAAAAGGAAAAGCTCCTAGAGTAGACATAGAACTACAGACTCTTGCTGAAATATTAAATAAAGAACGCTTTATTTCTTGTCACTCTTATGTACAATCAGAAATATTAATGTTAATGAATGTTGCTGAAAAATTTAATTTTAAAGTAAATACATATACACATATCCTAGAAGGCTACAAAGTGGCTGATAAAATGAAAGAGCACGGTGTGGGAGCTTCTACTTTCGCTGATTGGTGGGCTTACAAATTTGAGGTAAATGATGCTATTCCTTTTAATGGTCCTATTATGCACAACGCTGGACTTGTAGTTGCCTACAACTCTGATGATGCTGAAATGTCAAGAAGATTAAATCAAGAAGCTGCTAAGGCAGTAAAATACGGAAATATATCTGAAGAGGATGCGTGGAAATTTGTAACATTGAATCCAGCAAAATTATTGCACATTGATGATAAAGTGGGTAGTATAAAAGCAGGTAAAGATGCTGATATTGTATTATGGAGTGACAATCCATTATCTATTTATGCAAAAGCAGAGCAAACTTTAATTGAAGGAGTTGTGTACTTTGATGCAAAAAAAGATCTTGAAAAAAGAGTAGAAATCACAAAAGAAAGAAGTGAACTGATAGGTCAATTGTTACAAGAAAAAAACAAAGGAATGATCACACAAGAGCCTAAAAAGAAAGAAAGAAAAGAATATGAGTGCGATACTCTTGAGGAGTAACACTTTCTCAATTTCATACTTTAAGCTTAGTCAAGCAACTTTAAAAAAATATAAAATGAATTATAAAAAAATATACCTCTTAATTTTGGCACTCGGTTTGCCAATACTAGCTCAAGCGCAACAAACACCCGCAAATAAACAATCCAAATCTGTTTTGATCATGAATGCAACTGCGCATCTAGGAAATGGCAAAGTGATTGAAAACAGTGCATTAGGATTTGTAAACGGAAAAATTACCCTAATTGCCGATGCTACCGCTATACGTCTTGCGGCTGGTGCTTATGATGTTACGATAAATGCTGCTGGAAAACATGTTTACCCTGGATTTATTGCTCCAAATTCTACTTTAGGTCTTGTTGAAATTGACGCCGTTAAATCATCTGATGACGAAGATGAAATAGGTGCTATGAAACCTCACGTAAGAAGCATTATTGCTTATACAGCTGATTCAAAAGTTATTGAAACAGTAAGACCAAACGGAATTTTAATGGCACAAATAACGCCTAGAGGCGGAGTAATATCAGGTACATCCTCAATTGTTCAGCTGGATGCATGGCACTGGAAAGATGCATTGGTTAAAGAAAATGATGGAATACACGTTAACTTTCCTTCAACTTTTAGAAGAAGCGGCTGGTGGGCAGAACCAGGAAATATTGAAGCCAACAAAGAATATGCAAAAGAAGTTCAAGAACTACGATCTTATCTTGCTAACGCCAAAGCTTATTTAGGCGAAAATTCAAAAGAAAGAAACATTGTTTTAGAATCTACAAGAGGTCTATTTGATGGTACTCAAACTTTATTTATTCATGCTAATGAAGAAAAACAAATTATTGATGCCGTACAGTTTGCTAAACAAAATGGTATCAAAAAAATGGTTATTGTTGGTGGCTATGAAGCTTATAAAACTGCCGATTTATTGCGAGAAAATAACATTGGTGTTTTATTAAAAAGAGTTCATGAAATGCCAGAAAATGATGATCATGATATTGATTTACCATACAAAAACGCAAAACTACTAACTGATAAAGGAGTTCTTGTAGGCCTCGAAAATAGTGGGTCACATGAAAGAATGAACACAAGAAACCTACCGTTTTTAGCTGGAACTTGTGCTGCTTATGGCTTAGATAAAGAGCAAGCTTTACAACTTATAACATCAAATACGGCTAAAATATTAGGTATTGATGCACAATGCGGTACTCTTGAAGAAGGAAAAGATGCAACCTTATTTTTATCTGATGGTGATGCACTTGATATGAGAACAAACAGGCTTACAAATGCTTTCATACAAGGTAGAATGATTAGCTTAGAAACACATCAAACTAAATTGAACGATCGTTACAAAACAAAATACAACCAAAAATAAATTATTATGGGATTATTTAATGCTATTCTAGGAAATGCGTCTGAGGTAAATATTCAAAATATTGCAACAGAATTTGAACCAATCTTGATTGAAGGTGAGGTAATTGAAAAAGCATACAAACTCATTAGAGATATGTTTATTTTCACCAATAAGAGGTTAATATTAATTGAAAAACAATTAGTAGGAACTAAAGTTGATTACTTAACCATTCCCTACTCTAGTATAAAAAAATTCTCAAAAGAAAGTGCAGGATTATTAGATATGGATGCTGAATTAAAAATTTGGCTTAATAATGACGATACCCCCATCAGTAAACAATTTGGAAAAGGCGGTAACAACATTAACGAGGTGTATCAAATTTTAAGTAGACATACGTTGAAATAATCTTTTTTAGAATGGTATTTCTAAAGACACTAGTTGATTCATCAATTAGTGTCTTTTTTTATGCAATAAATTCATGTAAATAATCTAGATTGACAATAAAATTTTTAAAAAGTTCAAATTGGGCTTGTTAAATTGTAAATTTAAAGATTAAATTATAATTAACCCTTAAAAAAATAGGGGTCATTTTAATATATATTCAAAAGTTTAACTCATACTGTTATTTTTAATGGGGTATAAACAACATTTTTATACTTTTATTGAAATTTAAATCAAAAAACTATGAGAAAAATTGTTTTGAGTGTGCTGTTAATTGCAATCTTGTTATTTACCCTTTTTTCAAATTATTTCTTAATCGACGCACCTGCTCCAACCGAGGCTGTAAAATTTGACACTGGCGATACCGCTTGGATTATTGTTGCAACAGCTCTAGTACTTATAATGACTCCTGGATTAGGTTTTTTCTATGGCGGTATGGTTGGAAAAAAAAATGTAATTAGTACAATGCTTCAAAGTTTTATGGCCATGATAATTGTCACTGTTTTATGGGTTATCATTGCTTTCGGACTTTCATTTGGCCCTACAATTGGAGGTATTATTGGAAATCCAATCCCTAACTTGTTTTTTCAAGGTGTAGGAACAAACACAGCATGGAGTCTTGCTCCTACCATTCCGTTTATGCTATTTGCCTTATTCCAAGCTAAGTTTGCCATCATTACACCTGCCTTGATAACTGGAGCATTTGCAGAGCGTATCCGTTTTTGGGCTTATTTACTTTTTATGGTTTTGTTTATATTATTTATCTATACTCCGCTTGCGCACATGACTTGGCATCCTGATGGTTTGTTTTTCAAAATGGGAGTACTTGACTTTGCTGGAGGCACAGTAGTACACATGAGTGCAGGATGGGCAGCACTTGCAGGAGCTATTTTCCTTGGAAAAAGAAAAGTTCAAAAGGTTAATCCAGCAAGAATAACCTATGTATTATTAGGAACTGGTTTACTGTGGTTTGGTTGGTTTGGTTTTAATGCAGGCTCAGCACTAGGATCAAATGGCCTTGCGGTACAAGCATTAGGAACTACTACAGTTGCGGCAGCTGCTGCTGGAATGGCTTGGGTATTTCTAGACAAAATTCTAGGACACAAATTATCAGCAATGGGCGCTTGTATTGGCGTAGTTGTAGGCTTAGTAGCCATTACACCAGCTGCTGGTTTTGTGAGTATTCCACACGCTATGTTTATAGGAGCAATTGCTAGTATCATCAGTAATCTTGTAGTGAGAGCATTTCATAAAGGAAAAATTGATGATGCATTAGATGTTTTTGCTTGTCACGGTGTGGGCGGTATGGTAGGCATGCTTCTTACTGGTGTATTTGCTTCAAAATCAATTAACTCAATTGTAGGAGATAATCAAGGTTTAATTTTTGGAGAAACAACTTTATTTTTAAACCAATTAAAAGCTTTAGTTGTGGTTTCTATTTTTGCTTTTACCGCATCGTATGTTTTGTTTTTCATTGTAAACAAAATAACACCTTTACGTGTAAGCGAAGAAAAAGAAGAATTAGGACTTGACATTTCTCAACATGGTGAATTTTTATAATCAAGCATTATTCACTAGAATAAGTATTAAATAATCATTTTGAAACATATCTTAAAAAAAAATACCTCAAAAAGTAATAACTTTTTGAGGTATTTTTTTTTTAAAAGGGATTGATTCATAAAAGATATAAATCTTAACAACTCTTTATTTAAGGATAGTAAATTCTATTTTAGAATCATTGTACACTTTATGAGTTTGTTTTTGAAAATCTTCTGGTTTTGCATAAAAAATATTTTCTACAAAAGTTTGAGGATTTAGATCTATCAATGGAAACCAAGTGCTTTGAACTTGTACTTGAATTTTATGCCCTTTCTTAAAGGTATGAAACACATCTTGCAACTTAATATTTACTGCTGTTTTTTCATTAGCTACAAACGGTTCTGGTTTACTAAAACTATTTCTAAAACGACCACGCATCACTTCACTTCTCACCATCATGTGATAATTGCTCATTTTTAAATGAGGAGCTATCTCTTTAGTCTCTGGCTCCTCATTAGGAAAAACATCAATGACTTTTACAACCCAATCAGCATCAGTGCCTGTTGTTGCTACTTGTAATTGGGCTAAAATGTCCCCCGCAAGTGTTGTATCATCTGTTAAAATTTCCGTTTCAAAAACAAGAACATCAGGACGTCTGGCAGCAAAACGCTGGTCATCAGTCATGTATTTTCTAGGTGTAAGACCTTGTTGTTTTACATCTTCAGAATAAGGAACTGGCTTCTTTGGGTCACTTACAAACTCTTCAAAGGCAAAATTCCTTTTTGCCATTTGCGACAACTTGTTCTCTTGCATGAAAAAAGCTTTCTTTTCGGTATTCTTTGGAGGCCAAGCATCATACGTTTTCCATTCTTTTTTACCCGAATCAAAAACATAAGCCTCAGGAAGTGTGTTTTCACCTTTTCCATTATTTTTCAGGAAATGACGGAAAAAATTAGCTTCAATATTTTTTTGGTAAAAACCTGAAATGCTATCACCAAAATTAATATTCCCAATAACTTGTTTGGCAGAATTACGAGCCCAATCTCCGTGACTCCATGGCCCCATTACGATTGTATTGTAATTTTTACTGCTCTTTTCAATCGTGCTGTATGTATTTAATGGACCGTATAAATCTTCTGCATCAAACCAACCACCAACCGTCATAACTGCAGGTTTTATATTGTTCAAGTGTTGAAGAATACCTCGCTTTTGCCAAAAATCATCATAACTAGAATGATCTTTTAGCTGTTGCCAAAATTCATTATCGGCTCCATAATACTTATCTAATTTTGAAAGTGGGCCAGCATCAAGAAAAAATTGATAATCATCATTGATTCCTGTATTGGTAAAAGTATACCATGGCTCTGTGGTACGTGCCTTTTTTTGTGGTCCAAATAAAGGCGTTACTTTCCAGTAACTTAAAAGATAAGCCCCATTATGATGAAAATCATCAAAAAAGAAATCAGCTATACACGCTTGTGGCGAAACAGCTTTTAAAGCGGGGTGATTGCTTAACAAAGAATACGTTGCATAAAAACCTGGATAAGATATTCCCCATGCTCCAACGTTTCCGTTATTATTAGGTACATTTTTCACCAACCAGTCTATTGTATCATACGTATCAGATGCTTCATCAATATCAGTCTTTGATTTTTTGTTAGGTACAAAGCCACGCATGTTATCATACAAACCATCACTCATAAATCTACCACGAACGTCTTGGTAAACTACAATATATCCTTCTTTCATCATCGTATCACTAGGTGAAATCGACCTTTTCATTTTATCAGCCCCATAAGGTCCCGAGTTATAAGGTGTTCTTTGCATAATAATTGGATACTTTTTTGAAGTATCCTTTGGAGCATAAATTGAGGTAAATAGCTCAGCTCCATCGCGCATCTTGATATGCACTTCTTTTTTAGTGTAATTTTCTGCTACATAATTTGGTTTAGAATCCTGAGCCGAGGATAATAAGAAACCAAATATCAATAATGCAATACTTAGTAGTTTTTTCATGTGTTTTTTAAATTTAATAGGGTTTAAAGATAAAAAATATGTGGAAATAAAAACAGTTTAAAGACACTAAAATAAATTCATTGTAAAAAAATAAGCATAAAAAAAGGCCTATTCGGCCTTTTTAAATGAATCTATTCCGTCTCTCAACCAATCTCTGTAAGCATTGATATCTGAGTTGTAACTTTCTGGTTTATCTGATAGCATATTCCCATCAGTGTCCATAACAATGTAGTATGGCTGTGCATTTGCTTTAAACTTGGTAATTTGAAAATCACTCCATTTATTTCCTACGCTTACCACCTCTTTTCCAGTTTCTTTAGATACGTATTGCTCTTCTTTTGGGAGTTCCCTTTTATCATCAACATATAACGAAATAAGCACAACCTCGTTTTGCAATATTTTTAAAATCATTGGATCGGACCAAACATAATCTTCCATTTTTCTACAATTCACACACGCATAACCTGTAAAATCTAATAGAATAGGTTTGTTAACTGATTTTGCGTAAGCTACTCCCTTGTCATAATCCTCAAAAGCTATTAAATCATGTGGTCCTAAATGAGCTCCATCTGGTAAAACTTGAGCTGTTGTTGCTGAGCCTCCTTTTGAATTTCCTACTCCATAAGGACTTTCGCTATAGGTCATAGGTGGCGGAAAACCTGAAATTAATTTTAATGGCGCTCCCCAAATCCCTGGAATTAGATACACCGTAAAAGCTAAAACTACTAATCCTAAAGACAATCTTCCTACCGAAATATGATTCAATGGACTATCATGTGGGAGTGTAATTTTTCCAAAAAGATATAAAGCTAATGTTCCAAAAATAGCAATCCAAATGGCTAAAAACACTTCTCTTTCTAAGAAATGGAGCTGCAATACCAAGTCAGCATTAGATAAAAACTTAAAGGACAATGCCAGTTCTAAGAAACCTAATACTACTTTAACCGTATTCAACCAACCACCTGATTTAGGCAATGAATTCAACCAACCTGGGAACATAGCAAACAACATAAATGGTAATGCAAGTGCTAATGAAAAACCAAACATTCCTACAATAGGTGCAATACCACCTTTTGATGCTGCTTCTACTAATAAAGTTCCTACAATAGGTCCCGTACATGAAAAAGAAACTATGGCTAGAGCCAATGCCATGAATAAAATACCAATTATACCACCTCGATCTGCTTGATTGTCTACTTTATTCGCCCAAGAATTTGGCAACATGATTTCGAATGCGCCCAAAAATGACGAGGCAAAAACAACTAATAAAATAAAGAAAATGATATTAAACCATACATTGGTAGATAAAGCATTTAGGGCATCAGCTCCAAATATTGCCGTTACCAAAAATCCTAAAACAACATAAATAAAAATTATCGCAATACCGTAAATAATAGCATTTCGAATTCCTTTTGCTTTAGTTTTACTTTGTTTGGTAAAAAAACTAACCGTCATAGGGATCATTGGGAAAACACATGGTGTTAATAATGCTGCAAATCCAGATAAGAATGCAATAAAAAAGATAGACAATAATCCTCTTTTTTCCTCTGGTTTTTCAGCTATAGACGCTATTATTTTAGCGGTTTTCTCAGATTTTACCTCTGTTTTCAAAATATCAACAACCTCTTTTGACTGAGTTGAATCCCCGGTCGCAACATTTATCACCGGTGCTACTTCTGTAGTTGCACTTTCATTTTGAGGAATTTTTATAGTGAAATTCTTTTCAACATTGATGCAGACATCTTTACATACTTGATAATTAAAGTCAACTTTAACCTCAGTAAGCTTAGTATTTGTAAGTTCAATTTCTTGTTGAATTTGAGCCTTTTTCTCAAAAAAAGTTTCGTTTACCTCAAATATATCATTGAAGGCAGTTCTTGTTTTGCTTTCTTTGGCTTTGCCAATAAGTTTAAAATTTCCTTTTTGGTTTTTAAAAATAATTTCAAGAGGAAGTGGTCCCCCATCTGGTGTGAATTGAGAATATAAGTGCCAATCATTTTCAATAACAGAATTAAAAGTTAATAGATAAGTAGATCCACCTTTGTATTCAATTTTGGTAGTCCATTTAGCAGGATCTAAAACTTGTGCACTTGAATTGGCGTAGACCAAAAAAGCACATAAAAGAAAGAATAATTTTTTCATTAGCGTAGTTCTATTTTTAAAATATTTTTAGTTGTTTCGGTTACTTTAAACCGTTCGTCTGGTCTTAATCCAACAAGCCAAACTATTGTTTCATCGGAATATAGCAACCAAGTTTGTTCTTTTTCATTTAAAGATAATTTTTCATCTTTAAAAAATTTACTCACTTTTTTTGACTTCCCTTGCATACCAAAAGGATGAAAAACAGCTCCCTCACTCCATTTTTGCAATCGCAATGGGTAGTGCAACAAATCTGCATCTACAAAGATAGAAGTATTTGTGACGATACTAATGTCGGCTACTTTGCAAAAAGTCAGATTTAAGGGAATATTAACTTCTCTTTGATTTTCAGAAATAAAATATTCCTCATTGGTATTTACGAAATTTATCGGACTAAGGATTAAAGAATCTCTATCTTTTAATAATCGGTATTGAGGAGCGAGAACAAACTTGCCTGATTGACTTTCAACAAGTGCATAAATATCATTCCAAGATGTAAACTCAAATTCTTTGAGCCATTGGTACAAATAGGATTTATAATTAGGTAATTGTTTTAATTTTTTAATATCAAGATATATAATTTCATCCTCTTGCTTTGCCACCTGCTGATAAATCATAATAGCGGCATCCTCCATCATAACTTGAGCTTCCTGAAGATAGGTTTGCGTTTTAAGAAATGATGACAAAAAATTAGAATTAATATCTTTTAACAAAGGTACAAACTGATGCCGGATTTTGTTTCGAAGGTATTTATCTGTGGCATTGCTGCTGTCTTCTCTCCATTTCATATTGTTCTCTTGGGCATAACGTGTAATTTCATCTTGGCTAAATGCCAAAAGTGGTCTTACTACACGCTCATTTTGCTGAGGAATTCCGGTCAAACCCTCAATTCCAGTTCCTCTACTTAAATTGATTATAAAAGTTTCAAGAGCATCATCAGCATGGTGTGCCGTAAGAATGTAATCGTATTGCTCTTGCTCTAAAATTTCGTAAAACCAGCTGTAACGCAACTCTCTAGCGGCAACTTGTGTAGATATTTTATAATCTTCGGCAAATGACTTGGTGTCGAATTGGGTAAAAAAGAAAGGAATATTATTGTTTGATGCATACTCTTGAATAAAATTTTGATCCTCAAAACTTTCTAAACCTCGAAGCTGAAAATTACAATGAACAATAGCCATGTTAAAACCCATTTGCTGAAACAAATGAACCATAACCATGCTGTCTATGCCGCCACTGGTTGCCAAAAGCACCTTTTTACCTTGTAAAAAAGATAGGTTTTGCTGAATATGTTTCTCTATTTGTTGTATCATTTTATTTAACTTAACTAACTCAAAACCTCAAGCATAGCATGAGCCTTTAGTAAACACTCTTCATACTCTTTTTCTGGAACCGATAAAGAAGTAATGGCACTTCCCACAGAAAAAGAAAGGTATTTTGAAGCACTGTTGTACAGAATACTTCGGATTACTACATTAAAATCAAAATCACCGTTAGGTGTAAAATACCCGACTGCTCCACTGTAAACGCCTCTTTTGGTTTCTTCAAGTTCGTCAATAATATTCATAACAGAAATTTTTGGTGCCCCTGTCATACTCCCCATGGGGAAAGTTGTTTTTAAAACATCGGTTGCTGTATACTGAGAATCTAATTTTGAAGTAATGGTAGTAATCATTTGATGCACTTGTAAAAAAGAATAAATCTTACAAAGCTCTGTTACTTGAACACTGCCTTTTTGAGCTGTTCGTGCCAAATCATTTCGAACCAAATCAGTTATCATTATATTTTCTGCACGTTCCTTTGGGTCTGATGCTAATTTATTTTTAGATTCTTCATCTTCAGTTGTATCCAAAAAACGTTTGGATGTACCTTTTATGGGCTGGGAAACTATTAATTCTCCTTCTTTTTTTAAATAACGTTCCGGTGACGCCGAAAGTATGTAATGTTTATGATTCTTAAAATAAACTGCAAAAGGTGGTTTTGAGATGGAATTTAATTTTAAAAACTTTTGCAATGGATCAATTGCTGTATTTTCTGAAAAAAATTCCATACAAAAATTAGCTTCATAAATATCTCCTCTGTGAATGTGATCTTTTACTTTAATTACTTTCTCCAAATAATTTTCTCTTGAAATCCGCTGTTGCATATGAACTGTTTCAACAATTGTATTGATAGGACATTCTGTTGACAAAATAGTTGCAAAATCATAATCTATTTCATCATCACAAAAATTCAAATATTGAATTTCAAATGTGTTTCCTTTGAGTACAAATACTTTTTTGGGTTGAAAAAAAAATAAATCTGGAAAATCTAAAAAGTCATTGTTTTTTGATGAAACCTTTTCAATATCGTTTTTTAAATCGTAAGACAAGTAACCAAACAACCAATCCTTAATGCTTTCTTGATACTGTTTTAAATCATCAAATGCATTGTAATAATCTGTTTTTAAAGAGGTAAAAGCGTCAACTGCAAGTACACAATCAAAGGATGAGTACTCTTGCGGATACGAATTACTATCTAAAAAAATAATTTCACGAAACTGTTGCGCCCATGTTACAAGTTGTTGCTTGATTTGTAATGGATTTTCGACATTTTTTATGATGGATGTTCTCAAGGAATTGAAATGTTTTTTATAGCTCAAAATTACAACATTTTTATGTTAAATAGGTAATCATGACTTATTCTAAAAGCAAGAATATACAAAGCTTTTAAACGTAATTCCTTACCCATTTACACAAAGTTTATTTTGATGGCATGAAATTTGAATTGTAGCATTTTACTTAAAATCTAAAAAGCTAGCAAAAAAGAAAACACCTATTAACAAATAAATTATTAACCTGTAAAACAAAAAATTATGCTTAAAAAACACCATGCCCTATTCCCTTTACTGCTAATCATTTTAGCTATTTCTTGCAAAAAAGCTGATTCTTTAGATGAAACTGCTTCTGAAACAACAACTTCTTCAATAGATAGTAGTAATACTGTTTCTTCAGCTGCAGCAGTACAATCAAAAAATAGTGATAGAAAATTTGTACGAACTGCCGATATTAAATTTAAGGTAAAAAATGTCCCCAACTCAACTTACATTATTGAAAACGCCACCAACAAATTTGGAGGTTTTGTAACTTACACCAATTTACAAAGTACAATTTCTGAAAAAAAAGAGGTTAAAATTAGCCAAGACAGTACTTTAGAAATCACGAAATATACTGTTGAGAATAACATCACCATTCGGGTTCCCAATACCAAAATGGATACGGTAATCAAAACCATTGCGAAACAAATTGATTTTCTGGAGTATCGTATAATTAAGGCCGACGATGTTTCATTACAACTGCTCTCCAATCAATTAAAAGAAAAAAGAGACGCCAATCAAGAAAAGCGCCTTGTAAAAGCGATTGATAGCAAAGGCAAAAAACTAAATGAAGTGGTGCAGGCAGAAAACGACCTAAATCAAAAAAGCGAACAAAAAGATAACAGCAAACTCGAAAATATCTCATTAGCTGACCAAGTAAATTTTAGCACTTTAACGTTACAAATTTACCAACGTGAAACCATCAAAAAAGAGATGATTGCTAATGAAAAGGAATTTCGTCAAGGTTTTGGTTCGAAAATAATTGATGGACTCGAAAATGGCTGGTATCTTATTGAAGGAATAATTGCGGTAATCGTTCAATTATGGTCGATCATTTTAATTGGCATAATAGGCTATTTCACATACAAAAAATACTTTCGCAAAGTCAATTAAATAAAAAACCCGTTCAAAAATTAGATTGAACGGGTTTTTGTTAAAATATAGTCTACTTATACGTGTAATGCTCTATTATCAGTGGCAGCTAAAGCAGCTTCTTTTATCGCTTCTGCAAAAGTTGGATGTGCATGAGACATTCTTGAAATATCTTCAGCAGACGCTCTAAATTCCATGGCAGTAACCGCTTCAGCAATTAAATCGGCACAACGAGCACCAATCATGTGAACTCCAAGTACTTCATCTGTTTTTGCGTCAGCTAGGATTTTTACAAAACCATCTAAATCACCACCAGCGCGCGCACGTCCTAAAGCTTTAAATGGAAAACTACCTGATTTAAAATCAACACCAGCAGCTTTCAACTGCTCTTCTGTTTGACCCACAGCAGCAACTTCTGGCCAAGTGTAAACAACACCTGGAATCAAATTATAATTGATGTGTGGTTTTTGTCCTGCTATAATCTCAGCAACCATGGTACCTTCCTCTTCCGCTTTGTGTGCTAACATCGCTCCGCGAACTACGTCACCAATTGCATAGATATTAGGAATATTTGTTTGTAAATGATCATTTACTTCAACCATTCCTCTTTCAGAAATTTTAACACCTGCTTTATCTGCGTTCAATCCATCGGTATACGGACGACGCCCTACTGAAACTAATGAATAATCTCCTTCTAATGTTATTGTTTCTCCCTTAGCATTTTCGGCTTGAACAACAACTCCTTCACCATTTCTTTCTACTGATTTCACTTTGTGTGAAACATAGAATTTCATTCCTTGTTTTTTCAATACTTTTGTCAATTCTTTAGACAAAGATGCATCCATTCCTGGAATAATTCGGTCTAAATATTCAACTACAGAAACTTGCGCTCCTAATCTTAAATACACTTGACCTAATTCTATACCTATTACTCCACCACCAATGATTACAAGGTGTTTTGGCACTTCTTTAAGTTTTAATGCCTCAGTAGAAGTTATAATTCTTTCTTTATCATTTTTGATAAAAGGCAAAGAAGATGGTTTAGAACCGGTTGCTATGATAATATTTTTTGCTTCAATAGTTTCAGAAGTTCCATCTGCTTTTGCAACAGCAACATGTGTAGCATCAACAAAAGAACCTAAACCTTCAAAAACTGTGATTTTATTTTTATCCATTAAAAATTTAACTCCTCCCGAAGTTTGATCTACAACCGCTTGTTTGCGTGCAATCATTTTTTCAAGATTTACCTTTACATCACCAGAAAGTTCAATACCGTGATCTGCAAAATGTGCAATTTCACTGTAGTGATGAGAAGAAGCAAGCAATGCTTTTGAAGGAATGCATCCCACATTTAAGCAAGTTCCACCTAGAGTAGAATATTTTTCAATAATTGCTGTCTTAAATCCCAGTTGTGCACAACGAATAGCAGATACATATCCGCCTGGGCCTGAACCTATAATGACTACGTCAAATGAACTCATAGTATCTATTTTTTATTTTTAGTGATGCAAAATTAAGCAATAAAGTTTTGTTTAAAGTTTAAATTTAGAGGTTTTTGTTCTAATTATAACGATTTCATCAAGTATTAATGAAAACCTTTTATAAAAAAATCATAATTTATCTCTTAACTAACATAGAACTACAAAAGCAACTATACTCTCTAAAAACAACTCCGCTTGTTAATTTTTATTAAAAATAATAAAATCAAAACTATGAATCACATAAACCTTATTAAACGATTAATTCATTAAAAATACTATTAGTTTTTTTGTTTGTGTTAGAAAACATAAAGTTACAAACACTATAACGTAATAGTAGCCAATAAAAAACATTAAATATATTTTTTATGTTAATAATATATACATTTAATAAAAAATTATAATATAAACGTAAAATATCGAATCATGAAAAAAAATCTACTACTATTTTATGTACTTTTAATTCCTTTTGTTTTTGTAAATGCACAAGTTAATACAACTTATTTATGGCATTTGCATCAACCAACCTATTGGGGCGATCTAAGTAAAAAGAATCCCAACAGGTACCAAATTGCAAAAGAATCACAAGATTTAAAAGTTTCTGGTGCTAATAATGACAAAAATGGACTCGCTCACCCTACAAATAATTTGGAAGAGATTTTTGGTATAGGCGACCGTGTTGCTGCTTATCAATTTGCTCCAAAAAATGCTATTAATTCTATTCGAGATTTAGCCAAAGCAGGAGCACAAATAACATACGGAGGTTCCCTACTTGAAAACGTTAATGAACTCGCCCAAGCCAATCAATGGGGCTATTCCAATTCATGGATTCAGAATATTAAAGATGCTAAATCATGGAAAACATCTGGTGGCTTTCCTCGTATGGAAATGGTTTCCTTCACGATGCATCACGCCCTTTCTCCTCTATTGAGCGACGAAGCCTTGAAAAAAGAAATCAAAGCACATCAATATTACTCGGCACAATTGTTTGGCTCACATGATTCAAAAGGATATTGGCCCGCAGAATGCGCTTTCTCTGAAAGAATTATAAAAACATTGAAAGAATGTGGTATAGAATGGTCAGTGATTGCTAATAGTCACTTATCTAGAACTTTATCTGATTATCCTGTAAAATATGGATCTGGAGGAACTATGTGTGATGTTCCCAACAAAGCAGATCAGGTTGACACCAAAGGAAACACTTGGTTTTCGGCTCAAAAAGATGCTCGCGGCGGTCAGTTTGCAGTTCCTTATTCATATCTTCCATATAAAGCAAAATATGTAGATCCAGAAACAGCACAAGAATACAAAATAACAGTTGTACCTATGGCCGATTATGAAAGCTACGAAGATGGATATGCAGCAATTGGTACTTCACTAATTGCTCCTATTGTTGCCAAGGCTTCTACTTCTCCAAGACCTCCTTTAGTATTATTTGCTCATGATGGCGATAATGCTTGGGGTGGCGGCTCGTCCTATTACAATGAATCAGTTACAGGATTTACGCATGCATCGGCTGCAAATGGAAACATCCCAACAACGATACCTCAGTATTTAAAAGATAATCCAGTTCCCGAGTCAGAAGTAGTACATGTTGAAGATGGTTCATGGGTAAATGCTGATGGTGATTTTGGGCACCCGCAATTTACCAATTGGCTTTGGCCGTTCTTTGATCCCGTTACCAAAAAATTCAATCCAAATGGTTGGACCGAAGACATGATGAACCAAGCTATAACTACTGCAGGTGAAAACCATGCTATCATGGCAGAGCAACTAGAAGGAAACAATCTTAGAATAAGCGAAATTGTTAATCCTACTGCTGCTATAAGTCCAGCTGAAAAAGCATGGCACTTTTTGATGGCCGGTTATGACAGTGGGAATGCTTATTACGGTCTAGCAGAAGACTTAGAAATAAAAACAACACTTGCTGTAAATCGTTGCGTTCAATTTGCAAAACCTACACTTGATGCACATCTAGGTGTTGATGCAACAAAACCCTCCGTTTTCATTCCGCAACGCTGGCCTTATAACCCAGGTGAGAGAGGATATGGCGCGCCTTATGCCTACAAGGATTTCTTGAATTCAGCAGACTTCACTGTTTATACTTTTGCCTATGATGTGAGTGGCATTCAAAAATCAGAATTAAAATACCGAGTTGATATTGATGGAAAGAACACAGTTAGTTCAAATCAAAACGAAATTTACGCTGGAGGTAGCGAAGTTGGAGCATGGATATCATTGCCAATGACCGAAAGAGTTTTCCCAAAAGGAAATTTCACCAATAGCACACAGGCCGATTTATACATGTTGCCAGACGTAATTGCCAATCAATATTCTGCTGAAATTGCAGGAATTTCTGAAAAATTATTAGATTATTATGTTGAAGTGACGGATAAAAAAGGAAACATAACTAAATCAAAAATTCAACATGTATGGGTTGGAAAAAATCTGGATGTAGCTCCAAAAGTTGCATTTACTCCTAATGCAGGCAACTCTACTGTTGCTTTGGATGTAACAATCACAGCAACGGACAGTACAGATCCAAAACCAAAATTGTATTACACCACAGATGGAACAACCCCTACTATTACATCAAGTTTCGTAGAGTCTACCAAAACAATTACCGTCTCACAAAATACTACAATTAAAGCACTTGCTATAGACAAAGATGGAAACTCATCAGAAATTATAACAAAACAATATTCTATTGGAGCAATTCCTGAATTCACAGTTTATTTTAAAAAACCAGCCAACTGGAATACTGCTGTAAAAGTATATTATTGGTCACCAACAGGAACTGCGCCCGTTGTAGCCTATCCTGGAGTGGCAATGACAAAAGATTGCGGAGATTGGTACAAATATACTTTCCCAACGACAGTCAGTGCTTCAAATTTATTATTTAATGACGGAACCCTAAAAACTGCCGACTTAAATACTTCAGCAGGAATTAAATATTATGACTCAGCTTGGTTAATTGCAGAACCTAATAACAGATGCCCTGTAATTGCTCCCGATTTTACGATCTCGCAGGCAGGAGGAACTTTTACAACTGGAACTACTGTGAATGTTACATTAACAGCGAATGAAAGCACCTCTACAATTTATTATACTTTGGATGGAACAATACCTACAACAAGTTCTGCAACTTCAGTAGGTTCTAAAATATTGGCAATAACAAGCACAACAACCCTTAAAACTTTTGTCAAAAATACAGCTGGAGTTAGTTCTGCCATTAAAACAGAAACTTATACTTTTAATGCTCCAAGTACATTTACCGTTTATTTTAAAAAGCCAACAAACTGGAAAACTACTGTAAAAGTCTATTACTGGTCACCAACTGGAACTGCTCCAGCCGTAACCTATCCTGGAATAGCTATGACACAAGATTGCGGAGATTGGTATAAATATACTTTCCCGTCAACAGTTAGTGCCACAAATTTATTATTTAATGATGGAAATCTGAAAACAGTAGATTTAACTGCCACAGCAGGAATTAAATTTTACGATACGGCTTGGTTAAGTGTCCAACCTACGAATAGATGTCCTGCAATCGTGCCTGATTTTACAAATTCAAAACCTGGAGGTACCTTTACAACTGGAACAACTGTAAATGTTGTTTTGACAGCTAATGAAACAGCATCTACTATTTATTATACCTTAGATGGAACAACTCCAACAACTGCTTCGGCTTCTGCAATTGGAACAAAATCGTTTGCTTTCACTGTTAATACTACATTAAAAGCGTTTGTTAAAAATACTAGCGGTGTAGTTTCAGCAGTTAAATCCGAAGTTTACAATTTTAGTACACCTACAACTATTACGGTTTATTTTAAACCACCCATGAGCTGGACAACTGTTCCAAAAGTACATTATTGGAATGCTGTTCCGTCAGGAAGTGTTACCAATACAACTTGGCCAGGCGTACCAATGGTTGCAGACACAAATGGTTTTTATAAATACACGATAACCGGCCCAACGTCTGTAAATATAATTTTCAATAATGGCTCTAGCGGATCTGCCAATCAAACACCTGATTTATTAAATAAAACCAATGGATACAGCTATACTTGGGGAGTAACTACTTCTAAAATAGGTTCTAAATCTGTAGTAACACCTGAAGAAGAAACCTATCTTATACGTTTGTATCCAAATCCTGTAAACGAAACTTTGCAAATTAATTCAACAAGCCTTTTAAGCAGTTACAGTATCATTTCGACACAAGGAAGTATTGTGCAGGAAGGAAAATTAAATGAAGGAAGCATTGATGTAAGCCGCTTGAGTATTGGTCTTTATTATGTTACCATCAGATTAGAAAATGGAAAAGAAACTATGCAAAAAATCATTAAAAAATAGTTTCGTTAAGTAAAATAAATGCTTTATGTTAAGAAAAGCCGTTCTGAAAAATTCTCAGAACGGCTTTTCATTTTATATTTCTAAATACAGTCATTTTCAAAATCATTTTGCTCTTTTAAACAAAAAAAATAAACTAAAACTTCAGTCAATTACAAATTCAAAATAAACCTTACATTAAAAATCTAATTCTTCATTCTACTCAACCAATAAATTAAACCTAAAAGTAAAGCCGAAAAATTTAATATAGAATCGAAATCACTTTAATACACACTAAAACTCCACCACAGTAGTATATTTTACTTCGTTGATCATAAATGTACTGTGTGTACTACCAATATGTTCTAATGTAGTTAATTTGGTTACCAAAAATTCGCGATAGGCCTCCATATCCTTTACTACTACTTTTAAGATATAATCATAATCCCCGCTTACATGATGACATTCAATGACTTCTTTAAGTTGAATGACCTTACTTTCAAACTTTGCAATGAACTCTTTAGTGTGCTGAATTAATTTAAGATGACAAAAAACCACAAAACCTTTTTCGACTTTCGAACGATTTATTAAAACAACATATTTATCGATAACACCTTCCCTCTCTAATTTTTTAATTCGTTCATATACTGCCGTTACAGATAGATTTAACTTTAAGGAAAGCGCCTTGGTTGTTTTTTTACTATCTGATTGTAATAAATACAAGAGTTTCTTATCAATAGCATCTAAAATCATATTCTTGAAATTTAAAAATGAAAAAAATCTATACAAATCCTATTTTTGATGCTAATTTAGAAAATTTAATCGCATTTAATACTTTTTATAGTTTAAAAATCTAAAATCAACAAGTAATATTGATTATTAATCTAGAACACTGTTATTTTGGAATATAATTAATCTTAGAACCGTAGTCCCCTAGCCCTGATAGAAGCGGCATCCTTTTATGCGCCTCAGCGAATAAAAGATATAGCGAATAGCAGGAATAGCTTAAAAAAAAAACATCTTTATGAAAAATTTCAATCCCGCAGATAACATTCAAGATTTACAGTATTTTGGCGAATTTGGAGGTGTCAATCCATCCATTTCTGATTCCTCAACCTATACTTTTCTTTCGGCAAAAACCATGTTTGATACCTTTGAAGGCAACATGGAAGGTTGCTACTTGTATTCTCGTCATTCATCACCAAGTAATTTATATTTAGACAAAGCCTTAGCTGCTATGGAAGGAACAGAGTCGGCAAATGTTTCGGCATCGGGAATGGGAGCTATTACACCTACGTTATTGCAACTTTGCGGAACTGGTGATCACATTGTTTCGAGCAGAACAATCTATGGTGGAACGTATGCTTTCTTGAAGAATTTCACTCCAAGGTTAGGCATTAAAACCACCTTTGTTGATATTACAAAACTAGATGTTGTAGAAGCTGCTATAACTCCAGATACTAAAGTTCTATATTGTGAAACAGTGAGTAACCCGTTACTTGAAGTAGCGGATATAAAAGGACTTTCTTTGATTGCTAAAAAATACAACTTAACACTAGTCGTTGATAATACTTTTTCGCCATTATCTGTTTCTCCAGCAAAATTAGGCGCTGATATTGTAATTCATAGTTTAACAAAATACATAAACGGCAGTAGTGATACTGTTGGGGGTGTAACGTGTGCATCGCAAGAATTTATCAATAGCTTAAAAAATGTAAATAGTGGAGCCAGTATGTTATTAGGACCTACAATGGATAGTTTGCGTTCAGCTAGTGTGATGAAAAACTTAAGAACACTTCACATAAGAATGAAACAACACAGTTACAATGCTATGTATCTAGCCGAACGTTTTGAAAATGAAGGGTTAAAAACGGTTTATCCTGGTTTAAAAAGTCACCCTAGTAATGAATTATATTCGTCTATGATTAATCATGAGTATGGTTTTGGAGGTATGATGACGCTTGATGTAGGTACTTTAGAAAAAGCAAATGCCTTGATGGAATTAATGCAAGAAAAAAACTTAGGTTACCTAGCTGTGAGTCTAGGATTTTATAAAACTTTATTTAGCGCACCGGGAACTTCAACTTCAAGCGAAATTCCAATGGAAGAGCAAATAGAAATGGGATTGACTGATGGCTTAATTCGATTTTCAATAGGTTTGGATAATGATATTGAAAGAACGTTTCAAATGATGAAGCAATGCATGATAGAATTGAACGTACTGACATCAGAATCCATTTTGGCAGAGTAGTGCATTTATTTTATAATTTCAAAAAAGGCGACAAAAATACTTTGTTGCCTTTTTTTATCCCTAATATTATAAAAATTACCATAACAATTAAATCTATGTTCAACACAAAACCACAATAAACTTATTATTTAGAATTTCAATAGGACTAAGGAAATTGAATTTTCAAATTGGTCTATTATTTATATTCTAATTTTTAATTCTTTCGTTAGTTATATTTCTCAAATCAGTTTAATCATGTTTAGCCTCAATTAAACAATCAAGAAGAGCCGAAATTAAATTTGCTCTCTATCCAGAAATAAAAAAGCTTACAATTTATCTCAACAATTGAGAAGTATCTACAACACAAATAACGATAAAAATATTGCAATGCTAAAATTAGCTTATTGGTATAAAAAAGTTGAATAATCAGGATTTAAAAACTTCAATATTGTTCTAAATACAATAACAGTCAATGATCAATCAATACTAAACTACTTTTTCAATAGAAGTACAAATGCAGCTTCACATTCATTTAATGCAAAAATAAAAACTTTTAGAAGTCAGTTTAGAGGAGAAAGGAAAATAGATTTCTTCTTATTCAGATTAACTAATATTTTTGCATAATCCCCAACTTTTAAACTTGATCATCTTTTTCCAAGATCTAAAATTTAAATTTAGTACAATATAAACGAAAAACCCTCCAACACATATGTGTTAGAGGGTTTTTCTATGTACTCAGAGCGGGACTTGAACCCGCACGAACATTGCTGTTCACTGGATTTTAAGTCCAGCGTGTCTACCAATTTCACCATCCGAGCTGGTTGTGGTACCTCCAGGGATCGAACCAGGGACACATGGATTTTCAGTCCATTGCTCTACCATCTGAGCTAAGGTACCTTACTTGTAAAAAGTAAATGATAAAAAAAAGCCCATCCGATTAGAATGGGCTTTCAAAGAAAGGCGACGACATACTCTCCCACATAACTGCAGTACCATCTGCGCAGGCGGGCTTAACTA
Organism: Flavobacterium sp. GNP011; assembly: GCF_056428925.1. Classification (NCBI taxonomy): domain Bacteria; kingdom Pseudomonadati; phylum Bacteroidota; class Flavobacteriia; order Flavobacteriales; family Flavobacteriaceae; genus Flavobacterium; species Flavobacterium sp. GNP011. Next base: position 113,817 of record NZ_JBWJVJ010000009.1, read on the forward strand.
CTCTGTTCGGGATGGGAAGAGGTGAGCCCCGCCGCAATAACCACCTTAAGATTATTGTTTAAGGAGTTTCAAGTTTTTATAGTTTCAGGTTTTTCAACCTGTAACATTAAACATCAAACTTTAAACGCAGCTTTGCTGCAATATCTTAACATACTGAGATAAAGAATATAAAAAGTGTATTAGAAAGTTTCTCCCTCCCGATTACTCGGGAGGAAAAGGGTGTACATAAGCTTACGGGTTATTAGTACTACTCGACTATGACATTACTGCCTTTACATCTATAGCCTATCAACGTGGTCATCTCCCACGACCCTTAAAAGAAATCTCATCTTGTGGTGGGTTTCGCGCTTATATGCTTTCAGCGCTTATCCCTTCCAAACGTAGCTACTCTGCGGTGCCACTGGCGTGACAACAGATACACTAGAGGTTTGTCCAATTCGGTCCTCTCGTACTAGAATCAGATCCACTCAAATTTCTTGCGCCCACAGTAGATAGAGACCGAACTGTCTCACGACGTTCTGAACCCAGCTCGCGTGCCACTTTAATGGGCGAACAGCCCAACCCTTGGGACCTTCTCCAGCCCCAGGATGTGACGAGCCGACATCGAGGTGCCAAACCCCCCCGTCGATATGAGCTCTTGGGGGAGATCAGCCTGTTATCCCCGGCGTACCTTTTATCCTTTGAGCGATGGCCCTTCCATGCGGAACCACCGGATCACTATGCTCTACTTTCGTACCTGATCGACCTGTATGTCTCTCAGTCAAGCTCCCTTATGCCATTGCACTCTACGCACGGTTACCAAGCGTACTGAGGGAACCTTTAGAAGCCTCCGTTACTCTTTTGGAGGCGACCACCCCAGTCAAACTACCCACCAAGCAATGTCCCCCACATTATGGGGTTAGGCCTCAGATAAACAAAGGGTTGTATTTCAACAATGACTCCACAACGCCTAGCGACGCCACTTCACAGTCTCCAACCTATCCTACACATCATTTATCCAAGGTCAATACTAAGCTATAGTAAAGGTGCACAGGGTCTTTTCGTCCCACTGCGGGTAAGCGGCATCTTCACCGCTACTACAATTTCACCGAGCTCATGGCTGAGACAGTGTCCAGATCGTTACACCATTCGTGCAGGTCGGAACTTACCCGACAAGGAATTTCGCTACCTTAGGACCGTTATAGTTACGGCCGCCGTTTACTGGGGCTTCAATTCAATGCTTCTCCGAAGATAACATCTCCTCTTAACCTTCCAGCACCGGGCAGGTGTCAGGCCCTATACTTCATCTTACGATTTTGCAGAGCCCTGTGTTTTTGATAAACAGTCGCCTGGACCTCTTCACTGCGGCCAGCATTGCTGCTGGCGACCCTTCTCCCGAAGTTACGGGTCTATTTTGCCTAATTCCTTAGCCATGAATCTCTCGAGCACCTTAGGATTCTCTCCTCGACTACCTGTGTCGGTTTGCGGTACGGGTACTTATTACCTGAAGTTTAGAGGTTTTTCTTGGAAGCCCTTAGGCGCACTATCTCTTCTACCGAAGTATCCGAGTACTATCGTATTTCCCCAAAACCCGTGGATTTGCCTGCGGGTCTTATAGGTAGGTACTTCAACGAACTATTCCGTCAGTTCGCGGCGCTTTCATCACTCCGTCACCCCATCACAGTAATAACTAGTACGGGAATATTAACCCGTTGTCCATCGACTGTCCCTTTCGGGTTCGCCTTAGGTCCCGACTAACCCACAGCTGATTAGCATAGCTGTGGAAACCTTAGTCTTTCGGTGTGCGGGTTTCTCGCCCGCATTATCGTTACTTATGCCTACATTTTCTTTTCTAACCAGTCCAGCATGCCTTACGACACACCTTCAACCCTGTTAGAATGCTCCCCTACCACTCCATAATTTAATATGAAATCCATAGCTTCGGTAATACGCTTATGCCCGATTATTATCCATGCTCGTCCGCTCGACTAGTGAGCTGTTACGCACTCTTTAAATGAATGGCTGCTTCCAAGCCAACATCCTAGCTGTCTGGGCAGACAAACCTCGTTCTTTCAACTTAGCGTATATTTGGGGACCTTAGCTGATGGTCTGGGTTCTTTCCCTCTCGGACTTGGACCTTAGCACCCAAGCCCTCACTGCACGGAAACATTATATAGCATTCGGAGTTTGTCAGGAATTGGTAGGCGGTGAAGCCCCCGCATCCAATCAGTAGCTCTACCTCTATATAACTTTATGCCGTGCGCTGCACCTAAATGCATTTCGGGGAGTACGAGCTATTTCCGAGTTTGATTGGCCTTTCACCCCTACCCACAGGTCATCCGAAGACTTTTCAACGTCAACCGGTTCGGACCTCCACACTGTGTTACCAGCGCTTCATCCTGCCCATGGGTAGATCACACGGTTTCGCGTCTAACACTACTGACTAAAGCGCCCTATTCAGACTCGCTTTCGCTACGGATCCGTGGCTTAACCACTTATCCTTGCCAGCAACGTTAACTCGTAGGCTCATTATGCAAAAGGCACGCCGTCACCCCACGAAAGGGCTCCGACCGCTTGTAAGCGTATGGTTTCAGGATCTATTTCACTCCGTTATTCACGGTTCTTTTCACCTTTCCCTCACGGTACTGGTTCACTATCGGTCTCTCAGGAGTATTTAGCCTTAGCGGATGGTCCCGCCAAATTCAGACAGGGTTTCACGTGCCCCGCCCTACTCAGGATACCACTATTCATTATACTCGTTACCCATACGGGACTATCACCCTCTATAGTGTCACTTTCCAGTAACTTCCGGTTCCTTGTACATAAAATATCGTGGTCCTACAACCCCAACATTGCCGTAACAACATTGGTTTGGGCTAATCCGCGTTCGCTCGCCACTACTTACGGAATCACTTTTGTTTTCTTCTCCTCCGCCTACTTAGATGTTTCAGTTCAGCGGGTTTGCCCACCTATCGGTGTACTATCTCTTCAAGATAGTGGGTTGCCCCATTCAGGTATTTACGGATCAACGCATGTGTGCTGCTCCCCGTAACTTTTCGCAGCTTATCACGCCTTTCATCGCCTCTGAGAGCCAAGGCATCCCCCATACGCCCTTATTTTGCTTATTGTACCAATCTTAAATTTAATTAAGACCGTTTTCTTTGTCTTTTACTATAAATAGTAAAAAACGCTTTCTACTTTTTATTATTTCTTATCTCAATATGTCAATGAACTTTATTTAGGTCGAAAGTTATAAAGTCTAAGGTCATAAAGTCATACTTTTGACTTTCAGACTTTAGTCTTTCGACTAAATTTGTGGAGAATAACGGAGTCGAACCGTTGACCTCCTGCGTGCAAGGCAGGCGCTCTAGCCAGCTGAGCTAATCCCCCGTTTTTAGTTGGCAGTTATCAGTCGCAGTTCGCAGTTGGATAACGTGCTCACTTTAACGTGATTTCACTCTTCTTCTAAAATTTCCTTATTTAAGTCTAAATAGTTGTCTCGGACAGACTCGAACTGTCGACCCCTACATTATCAGTGTAGTACTCTAACCAGCTGAGCTACGAGACACTCTTATTCTTAAATTTTTATTCTTTTTTTTTAAATTAACAGCAAGAGTAATAAAATGTTGGTATCTGTTTCCAACTTGAACTTTCGTCTTCTTTCCCTAGCGTGTATTACTACTAACACTAAGGCTCTAGAAAGGAGGTGTTCCAGCCGCACCTTCCGGTACGGCTACCTTGTTACGACTTAGCCCTAGTTACCAGTTTTACCCTAGGCAGCTCCTTGCGGTCACCGACTTCAGGCACCCCCAGCTTCCATGGCTTGACGGGCGGTGTGTACAAGGCCCGGGAACGTATTCACCGGATCATGGCTGATATCCGATTACTAGCGATTCCAGCTTCACGGAGTCGAGTTGCAGACTCCGATCCGAACTGTGACCGGTTTTATAGATTCGCTCCTGGTCGCCCAGTGGCTGCTCTCTGTACCGGCCATTGTAGCACGTGTGTAGCCCAAGGCGTAAGGGCCGTGATGATTTGACGTCATCCCCACCTTCCTCACAGTTTGCACTGGCAGTCTTGTTAGAGTTCCCGACTTGACTCGCTGGCAACTAACAACAGGGGTTGCGCTCGTTATAGGACTTAACCTGACACCTCACGGCACGAGCTGACGACAACCATGCAGCACCTTGTAAATTGTCTTGCGAAAAGTCTGTTTCCAAACCGGTCAATCTACATTTAAGCCTTGGTAAGGTTCCTCGCGTATCATCGAATTAAACCACATGCTCCACCGCTTGTGCGGGCCCCCGTCAATTCCTTTGAGTTTCATTCTTGCGAACGTACTCCCCAGGTGGGATACTTATCACTTTCGCTTAGCCACTGAACTTGCGCCCAACAGCTAGTATCCATCGTTTACGGCGTGGACTACCAGGGTATCTAATCCTGTTCGCTACCCACGCTTTCGTCCATCAGCGTCAATCCATTAGTAGTAACCTGCCTTCGCAATTGGTATTCCATGTAATCTCTAAGCATTTCACCGCTACACTACATATTCTAGTTACTTCCTAATAATTCAAGTCAGACAGTATCAATGGCCGTTCCACCGTTGAGCGATGGGCTTTCACCACTGACTTATCTGACCGCCTACGGACCCTTTAAACCCAATGATTCCGGATAACGCTTGGATCCTCCGTATTACCGCGGCTGCTGGCACGGAGTTAGCCGATCCTTATTCTTACAGTACCGTCAAGTCTCTACACGTAGAGGTGTTTCTTCCTGTACAAAAGCAGTTTACAATCCATAGGACCGTCATCCTGCACGCGGCATGGCTGGATCAGGCTTGCGCCCATTGTCCAATATTCCTCACTGCTGCCTCCCGTAGGAGTCTGGTCCGTGTCTCAGTACCAGTGTGGGGGATCTCCCTCTCAGGACCCCTACCCATCGTTGCCTTGGTAAGCCGTTACCTTACCAACTAGCTAATGGGACGCATGCTCATCTTTCACCGTTGTGACTTTAATAGTGGTTTCATGCGAAACTGCTATACTATGAGGTATTAATCCAAATTTCTCTGGGCTATCCCTCTGTGAAAGGTAGATTGCATACGCGTTACGCACCCGTGCGCCGGTCTCTAGGTCCGAAAACCTATACCCCTCGACTTGCATGTGTTAAGCCTGCCGCTAGCGTTCATCCTGAGCCAGGATCAAACTCTTCATCGTATATTGTTTGTTCGCCGTGGCGAACTATTGTTATTCGACTCAGTTCTAGTGGTTTTTTCAAATCTTCCGATTCTATTACTCTTATTCTTTATGTTCTGTTCTTGCGAACAAAACGGCTGTCAATTCAATATGTCTAGGAACGTATTCTTACTATTTTTTCGCCTTTCGTTTGTTTCTCAAAGCGGGTGCAAAAGTAGCTATTCTTTTTTTAACTGGCAAGAAAAAATTGAAGTTTTTTTGAGATAATTTTTACCTCGTTTACTTCTCTATTTCTTATCAATCTTTCAAGGAACTTCCGTTGTTTTGCGGGGTGCAAAGATAACTTTCATTTTTAAATCTCACAAGCTTTTTTTAAAGTTTTTTTTTAAAGAGTAAATCCCTAATCACTTCGTTTTTCTTGCCAGTATTTTAAAGAACGTCTGCGTCATTGCGGGTGCAAAACTACAACCTTTATTCGCTTTTACAAGCTTTTTATTCGCCTTTTTTTAATCTTTTCTTAACTTTTAAACTAAAGTACTGATTAAACGACTCTTAAAACCTAAACTTTTTTTAAGTTATTTTGAATTAAGATAGTTTTACTGTGAAATCATAGCATTGATGGGGATTTCATTACATTCTACATACAACGACCTCTATTATATATAGGTAGTACTATTTATTACTACAACATCAAATACTATTATATGTAGACACCACCGTTTACTATAGTAACAATTATAAAATCATATACCATTATATATAGATACTACCATTTACTACGATAACAACATTAACATCAAACGACATTATATGTAGCTACTACCTATACCATGATAAACAATTATAATATATAGGTAGTTTTCATACTTATCCAAGAAAAACGTCCTCTACATTCACAAACCGCGTTAGGGATAGCAGCGGAAAGCCCACAGTGACGACCTAAAGGAAGGAACGAGGACTTGCAGCGAAGAGCCCGACCCTTTTGCAATTCCTGAAGCTACTGCGGAAGGGATTACAAAAAGGGGAACGCCCTAAATAAAATTGGCTATTTGGAAATAAAACTAATGATTCTGAAGTTTCGTATTTATTATTATCGTAATATTGCAATATAAATATATAGCCATGGGTATTACCAAGTCAGAACATTTTACAGACGAACAAAACGAATTAGCAACATTGGCGAAAGCCTTAGGGCATCCTGCGAGAATTGCTATTGTACAACATCTTCTAAAAGTGAATAGCTGTATATGTGGTGACATTGTAAATGAACTCCCTCTGGCCCAACCTACGGTTTCGCAACATTTAAAAGAACTCAAAAATGCTGGACTTATAAAAGGTAACATTGAAGGAAATGCGATTTGCTATTGTCTCAATGAAGAAGGGTTTAATCCTATCAAAAGTTTTTTTGATCACATCAATACCTATTTAGAAAATAAGAAAAATCAATGTTGTTAATTTAATTATTAGAAAAATGAAATTATCAGAAGTAAAAAATGAGTTAAGCACGTTAGAAAATGTTGCTTTTGTATTACCAAACGGTACTTATGTTCCAGAACATTTTCATGTAACCGAAGTAGGTTTGATTACTAAGAAATTTATTGATTGCGGCGGGAAGCTTCGAAATGAAACCGTTGTTAACTTTCAATTATGGGATGCCAATGACTTTGAACACCGTTTAAAACCAAAAAAACTTTTGGATATCATCACCCTTTCGGAAAAGGTTCTCGGAATCCAAGATTATGAAGTGGAAGTAGAATATCAAGCTGAAACTATAGGGAAATACGATATGGGTTTTAACGGAACTGCTTTTACATTAGTAAACAAATTAACGGCTTGTTTGGCTGAAGATCAATGTGGAATTCCTGAGAACAAACAAAAAGTAAAATTATCTGAGATTCAAAGTCAAACCAATAGCTGTTCTCCAGGCGGAGGTTGTTGCTAAATTTAAAACTGTAAAATGGAACCCATTAAAACCATCCTATTCCCAGAGCTAGAAAAAGTAATACGTGCTTTTGATTTCGAAACCATTTTGACTGATCGAAAAAATGTTTTGCAGCCACTTATTGATTATATTCAGACAAAAGTTAGTAATCACCAAGAAATTAGGCTAAACTTTATTTGCACTCATAATTCCAGAAGAAGCCATTTATCACAGGTTTGGGCGCAAACTTCTGCAGCACATTTTAAGATACAAAATATAAATTGCTATTCTGGTGGCACTGAAGCAACGGCTTTATTCCCAATGGTAACCAAAACATTAGAGAAATCTGGTTTTGAAGTTAAAAAAATTGCAGATGGTAACAATCCTATTTATGCTATAAAATATGGGAAAAATGAACATCCAATCATTGGTTTTTCTAAAACTTATGATGCCGACTTTAATCCAATAAGCGAATTTGCAGCCATTATGACTTGTTCCCAAGCAGATGGCGACTGCCCTTTTATTGCTGGTGCTGAAAAACGAATTCCGATTACTTATGAAGATCCTAAAGCATTTGATCAAACACCACAACAAGAAGAAAAATATGAGGAACGTAGTTTACAAATTGCAACCGAATTGTTTTATGTTTTTTCAAGAATAAAATCGTCGAGTAACCTCTAGGAAAAGATTAATGTAATTTACGATTGAGTACTCACATATAATTTAGAAATTTTATTTTCGAAATTATTAGATTTGTCAAATAATTTCGAAAATAACAATTAAAAAAAAGGCTTGACTTCAATACAATTTGAAATCAAGCCTTTTATATCATGTAGAAAAAACGATAAGCATCCCATTTTAAATAAGATACTTAAAATCTATTATTATTGATCTATAGATTTACGTTCATTAAATTTGGAGTAATTGCTTCTAAAACTTCAAAAGCAGTTTCGGCCATTTTATTTCCTTTTGTATCCAATAAAGGGTTGACCTCAACAAATTCGATACAAACCACTTTCTTAGTTTGGATGATTTGATTTATGATTGCGATTATTTCGTACTGATCAAATCCTTTAGCAACTGGCGTACCTGTACCATAAGAAATCATATCACAATCCATAGAATCTACATCAAAAGAAATATACAAAACATCGCAATGAGCTACTTTTGCTAAAGCCTCAGTAACGCAAGTTTGCAAACCTCGAAACCTGACTTCATCAACTTTATAATTCTTGATTTTTAATTTATCGATTTGTTTGTCCTCCTCTTCCTCCGTATCACGAACTCCAAAATAGATTAGATTTTCAGGTAGAACTTTTGGACCTGGATGACCAATGTTTTTCATTTCCTCCCAGTCCTGATGCGTTTCTGGAGTTACTTCGTTATTTTGACAACTCAAATTATCATCTCCAAGTGCCGCTGACAAAGGCATTCCGTGAATATTTCCAGAAGGTGATGTATAAGGTGAATGCAAATCCGCATGTGCATCAATCCAAAAAACTCCTATATTTTGCTCTGGAAAAGCCGCTTTTATTCCGCTTAATGTTCCCAAAGCTGAAGAGTGATCTCCTGACAAAACAATTGGAAAGTAATTTTCATCAATACTTTGTTTTACCACATTGTTCACTCTAATACACTGTTCTAAAACATGTTCAATTCGCTTGGCACTAGAGCTACGGTCTTTATCATATATGGTTTCATTGTGAGTTTTAACATCTTCAAACAGAAATCGGTTGAAATAATCACTGTTTTGATTTATAGCAGCAATTTCTATGGCATCAATACCTAAATCAGACCCGCGCGTTCCGGCACCTATATCTGATCTGTTCTTTATTAATTTTATTGTTTTTCCCATGCTTTTGCGTGTTATCTAAAATCATTTAATGCTCGTTCGATAATCGCTAAGCATTCGTGAATTTGTGTTTCTGTAATCACTAATGGTGGTGCAAAACGAATTTTATTTCCATGTGTAGGCTTAGCCAATAAACCATATTCACTAAACTTCATGCAAATATTCCAGGCAAGATCAGACTCCTCGTCACAATTTACAACAATCGCATTCAATAGTCCTTTTCCTCGCACTAAGGTAATGATAGGATTTCTTGCAGCAATTTCATTTAATCCATTTCTTAAAACTTCACCAAGATAAGCCGCATTTTGCGCTAAATTTTCATCTTTTACAACTTCAAGTGCCGCAATGGCAACCGCTGCAGCAATAGGATTTCCTCCAAAAGTAGACCCGTGCTGTCCTGGTTGAATCACGTTCATAATGACATCATTTGCCAAAACTGCCGAAACTGGATAAACCCCACCTGAAATTGCTTTTCCTAAAATTAATATATCTGGTTTTACTTCTGGCGTATTTTCGCAACCTTTTTTACAATCACAATTACCGCAAGTAGCCAGTAATCTTCCTGTACGTGCTATTCCTGTTTGTACTTCATCAGCAATAAACAAAACATTGTGTGCTGCACATAAAGCTTTGGCTTTCGCCAAATACCCTTCACTTGGAACATAAACTCCAGCCTCACCTTGAATAGGCTCCACAAGAAATCCAGCAATAGTTGTTGTTGATTTCAAGACAGCTTCTAAGGCATCAACATCATCATAAGGAATTTTGATGAATCCAGCGGTAAAAGGTCCGAAGCTTTTACGTGCATTTTCATCATTAGAAAACGATACAATTGTAGTGGTACGACCATGAAAATTATTTTCGCAAACAATGATTTGTGCTTGATTTTCCGGAATTCCTTTTACTTCATAGGCCCATTTTCTACACAGTTTCACAGCTGTTTCAACCGCCTCGGCACCAGTATTCATTGGTAATACTTTATCAAAACCAAAATATCTTGTTACATATTCTTCAAAAGGACCCAATTGATCGTTATGAAAAGCACGTGAAGTCAACGTTAGCGTTTGTGCTTGTTTTACCATTGCTCCTACAATTTTTGGATGACAATGACCCTGATTCACCGCTGAATAAGCAGATAAAAAATCATAATATTGTTTACCATCAACATCCCAAACATGAACGCCTTCGCCTCTTTCTAAAACTACTGGTAAAGGATGGTAATTGTGTGCTCCATATTGATTTTCTTTAGCAATTAAAGATTCAGATTTTGATGAAAGTTTTTGTTCTGTATGTGCCATGATGTTAAGGATTTACATTTTAAGAGTACAAAACTAGCATTATTTTTTAATTTACCAACGAAATTAAAATTTTTGACTTTAAAAAAGCTACTAATAGTAAATATTTATTTAATTTAGACCAAAATTAAGTCATTTCTGAAGTACTAGAAATCAATTTTAAGCTTTTTTTGAAGTCAATAAAAAGAAGTACTTTTATAACACAACAACTGCATCAATTGTAATTTTAACAACATGGATATATTAGACGAATTTGATATCAATATTATTAAAGAACTAGAAAAAGACGGACGCATGGCCTACTCTGCCATAGCTACTACTTTGAAAATATCAAATACAATGGTACATCAGCGCATTAATAGGTTGATTGATCATGGAATCATAACGGGGATAAAACCTATCATTAACGAAAAGAAAATTGGGTATGACTGGGGGTCCTTTACTGGTATTACCTTAAACAAGGACCAAGATTCAGATCGTATTATTGAAGAACTCAAAAAAATTCCCGAAATTACAGAGTGCTACTATATTACAGGCTCTTTCACATTATACATCAAAATCATTGCAAAAGATCACGAGCACATGCGACGAGTACTCTATGAAAAAATTGATACAATACCAGGAATTGCCAAGACAGATTCTATAATTGAATTGGGTTGCGCATTCAAACGAAATGTAAGTCTTTAAAAATAAAAAAAATGAATTATTTCAAGATTTTCAGTACAGTTGCAGTATGCTTTTTAGTTTCAAGTGTTCTTTTTGCTCAAAAAATGACTACGTCAGAACTAGCACGACTCCAAAAGCAATCGCAACAAGTAACTATCATTAGAGACAATTGGGGAATTGCGCACGTATATGGCAAGACTGATGCCGACGCCGTTTTTGGAATGTTGTATGCCCAATGTGAAGATGATTTTAAACGTGTAGAGATGAATTACATCGAAAAATTAGGACGACTTTCCGAAGTAAAAGGACAAGAATTTCTATACAACGATTTAGAAATCAAATTACTCATAGACATTGATGAAGCAAAAGCTGACTATAAAAAAGCGGCACCTTGGTTACAAAAATTACTCAACAGTTATGCTGACGGGATCAACTTCTACCTATACAAACACCCCGAAGTACAACCGGCTTTATTAAACCATTTTGAGCCATGGTTTCCTTTACTTTGGACTGATGGGAGCATTGGAGCAATTAGCACGGCAGGACTTACTACAAGTGAACTTAAATCTTTTTACGGATCTGCAGGTGACAAAATAGCATACGTAGAACGTGAAATTAATGTGCAAACAGGATCCAACGGCTTTGCTATTGCACCCTCAAAAACAGCAGCTGGAAATGCCATTTTATACATTAATCCGCATACTACCTTTTACTTTAGACCCGAAATACAGATTAGTAGTGACGAAGGTTTGCAGGCCTATGGTGCGGTTACGTGGGGACAATTTTTTATTTACCAGGGGTTTAATGAAAATTGCGGTTGGATGCACACTTCTTCAAATGTGGATGTAGCCGATTTGTATGCCGAAAATATCGTGACCAAAAATAAGAAACTGTTTTATGAATACGACACCCAACTCCTACCCGTTGTCGAAAAAAAAATAACCATCAAGTACCTTGAAAACGGAAAATTAATTCCTAAAACATTTACCTCCTATTTCACCAATAACGGCCCAATCATGGCTAAAAGAGACGGAAAATGGATCAGCTTGAAATCATTCAATCGCTCTGTAAAAAGTTTAGAACAAAGTTGGATTCGAACTAAATCCAAAAGTTTTGTTGACTATAAAAAGGCAATGGATATAAAAGCCAACACTTCGAACAATACGGTCTATGCCGACAAAGAAGGAAATATAGCCTACTGGCATGGTAATTTTGTACCAATAAGAGATCCTAAATTGAATTGGTCAAAAGTTGTAGACGGAACAACAAACGCAACACAATGGAAAGGACTGCACGAGGTTTCAGAAATTGTACATTCTTACAATCCTGAAAACGGCTGGTTGCAAAACTGCAACTCTACACCTTTTACTGTTGCTGGTAAAAACAGTCCAAAACTCGAAAGTTTCCCACCTTATATGGCGCCTGATGGTGAAAATTTTAGAGGACTTAATGCCGTACGATTGTTAAGCAAAGGAAATAAGTATACTTTAGACCGTGTAATTGCAGATGGTTATGACACTAAATTAACCGTATTCGAATTTTTGATACCAGCATTGATTTCCAGTTTTGAAAAGAACATCAAAACCAATACACCACTTTATGATGAACTCATTGCACCCATAACTGTTTTGAAAAATTGGGATTTTTATGCTCATGAAAATTCAGTAGCAACAACACTTGCCGTAGAATGGGGTTATCAATTAGAACCTATAATTCAAAAAGTATATACTAACGAAGGCGAATTAGATCAGGTACAAAATACTACTCAATTTTTGAAAAATGCACAACCAAATGATTTGCTACCGCCATTACAAAAGGTTCTTAATGAATTAAAAACTAAATTTGGTTCTTGGGAAATCCCTTGGGGACAGATCAATCGTTTTCAAAGAACCTCTGGCGCTATAGCATTAGAATATGATGATGAGCAAGAAAGTTTGCCTATTGGTTTTGGACCAGCAGTTTGGGGAAGCTTACCAGCATTCAAAAGTAGTTATCAAAAAAATACCCAAAAACGCTACGGTAGCAACGGCAATAGTTTTGTATGTGCGGTCGAATTTGGCACAAAAATAAAAGCAAAATCATTACTTGCGGGAGGAAATAGCGGCAATCCTAGCTCAAAACATTTTTTTGATCAAGCCAAACGATATCAAGAGGGACAATTCAAGGATGTTTTGTTTTACAAAGAAGACGTATTGAAACATGCTGAAAAAACGTATCATCCAGGGGAATAAGCCCTGCATTAACTACTATAAGATTTTAAAATACTGATATCAGATAATAGGATATTAGATAAAGCAGACTAGCATAATTAAATCAGAGATTTGTAATCCTTAATAATCACTACTATGAAAAACATCTTTTTAGCCCTTATTGGCGTACTACTAAGTTCCACTGGTGCTCAGACTCAATTAAAGCCCGTAGCGTATACTGATGGTGCTCAAAAACTAAATGGCCTTGCGGTTGCACCTCAAAAAGCAACAAAAACAAAACCAGGAGTTTTAATCCTACCTGCTTGGAAAGGTATTGATACCCATGCCAAACAATCTGCTGAAAAATTATCAAAAATGGGCTATTATGCCTTTGTTGCTGATATTTACGGTGAAGGCAATTATCCTAAGAATACTGAAGAAGCAGGAAAACAAGCTGGTTTTTACAAAAAAAATGTAGGCGATTATCAAAGACGCATTCAGTTAGCACTAGACCAATTAGTAAAAGCAGGTGCAAATCCTGATAATATTGTTGTTATAGGGTACTGTTTTGGCGGTACAGGCGTTCTTGAAGCTGCTAGAGCTGGCATGAAATTTCAAGGTGTGGTTTCGTTTCACGGTGGCTTAGGTCGCGATGCTGCTAGAACCAGTACTCCTATCAAAACAAGAGTCCTAATACTTCATGGTGCTGATGACCCTTATGTTCCAGTTGCCGAAGTAGCGGCTTTTCAGCAAGAAATGAGAACTGCAAAAGCAGATTGGGAAATGATCTACTATGCTGATTCCGTTCACGCCTTTTCAGATCCTGAAGCTGGCAATGATAATTCAAAAGGAGCTGCCTACAATGAGAAAGCAGATAAGCGTTCTTGGGAGCGAATGAACGTTTTCTTAAAAGACGTATTGAAATAATTTTTTAAATATATTTTTTAAAAACAGTATAAGTTCGGTTTTTTTGTTAGTTTTATAGATTAAAATTCAACAAAAAGTCTATTATTTATACTGTTTTTTTTATGTCAAAAAGTAAAATCCGAAACGACAAAACCTGCCTTAATTGCAAATTTGTGGTCGAAAACAAATTTTGCCCCAATTGCGGTCAAGAAAACATAGAAACAAGACAAACCTTTCACCATCTTTTCTTTCATTTTTTTGAAGATTTAACACATTACGACAACACTTTTTGGCGCACCATAAAAAATCTTTTGCTCAAGCCTGCAGCATTATCAAAAGAGTATGTATCCGGAAAACGACTCTCTTACTTAACACCTGTTCGTCTGTATATTTTTATCAGTTTTGTCACTTTTTTAGTAATTGCAATGGTACCCATTAGCTCTACTTTTGCTCTTGAAAAAGAATCCCATAGCAGTCCTAATACCACTTTTAACAACCTAAAAGGATTACAAAAAACCGATACCCTACAAGATGAAAAAACAAAAACGATAAACAACGTTTCCTTTAAAGATTTACCTACAGTTGCACAATTAGACTCGATACAAAAACAGGCTCCTGCCTCCGAAAAACTATCCGATCCAAATTACTGGCTGATGAAAAAATTACGAATAGTAGCCGAACAAAATACGGTTAACGAAATATTCGAGAAATTTCTATCTTCTTTTGGTCACAACCTTCCTAAAGTTTTGTTTATCATCATGCCACTATTTGCTTTCTTCTTGTGGCTTTTTCACAATAAAAAAAAGTGGTACTACTTTGATCATGGTATCTTTACGCTACACTATTTTTCGTTCCTGCTCCTACTCTTTTTAATACTATATCTGCTTAACAAGTGTACCGCTGCGCTGCCACAAACTACCGTTGTAGTCCTGATAGAAAATGTACTAAACTGGATTGGAATCATCTGGATGGTCTACTACTTTTTTCCAGCGCACCATCGTTTTTATGGGGAAACACGCCGGAAATCATTCCTAAAAAGCAGCCTGTTATTTCTAATTAATTTTATCATCATAACATTCATAATATCCTTATTTGCACTTTATACATTAATCAATTTACATTAAAAATAAAAAATGAAAAAAAACCTACTACCCATACTTATGGTCGCTATGACTGTAAGTTGCACCAGTCAAAAAGTTGCGCTAGCACCGGTAGATCCTTTGCAATACATGAAAACAATAACTGCTGATGAATTAAAAACACACCTATACATTGTTGCTTCTGATGAAATGGAAGGACGTGAAACAGGATCAGCAGGCCAAAAAAAAGCAGGTACGTACCTAATTGATCAGTACAAAAAAAACAGCATTCCATTTCCCACAGCCGCTAGTGATTATTATCAAAAAATTCCAGCTGCTTTCTTGAACGCGCAATACAATGAAAACCTACCAGACTCTGAAAATATTTGGGCTTATATTGAAGGTTCAGAAAAGCCAAATGAAGTCTTGGTTATATCAGCCCATTACGATCACGTAGGCGCAAAAAACGGCGAGATTTACAATGGAGCCGATGATGATGGTTCTGGAACCGTAGCATTACTTGAAATTGCTCAAGCCTTTCAAAAAGCAAAAAAAGACGGCCACGGTCCTAAAAGATCCATCCTCTTCCTGCACGTAACAGGCGAAGAACACGGCTTGCATGGATCCCGTTATTACTCTGAAAATCCTTTGTTTCCTATAGCAAATACGATTACAGATATCAACATCGATATGATTGGACGTCGTGATGACGCGCATGCCAAAAGCAATAATTATGTATACGTCATTGGTGCAAACCGTTTATCAAGCGACTTAGATGCCATTTGCACCGCAGCAAATACTAAATACACAAAGCTAGATCTAGACTACACCTTCAACGACCCTAAAGATCCAAACCATTTTTATGAGCGTTCAGATCATTACAACTTTGCAAAATTTGGTATCCCATCCGTTTTCTTATTCAACGGTGTACACGCTGATTATCATCAGCCTACAGACAGTCCTGACAAAATTGAGTACGATGCCCTAGCCAAACGAGCACAGTTTGCATTTGTAACCGCCTGGGAACTCGCAAATCGTGAAAACAGACCCGTAGTAGATAAAAAATAATAGCAATTAGGGCACATCCTTGCTTCCACTAGCGTTGCAGCAAGGTCGGGCTATCCGTTACAATCTCCCGAAAAAAAATCGGGAGGATTTTCACTACTATCCCTTGTGCAAAAAAATACGCCTCGAATTACTTTGAGGCGTATTTTTTTTTAAAATCCAAAACAATCTAGAAATACAAACCGTACATCCTAACCGTTTATAAACATAAAACTGATCGCTTTGCTAAACTATTGAGTTCAATTAAATGCTGTTTAATTCCTGTTTTAAGCCATTAGAAAAAGAAACGACTCAAAACATCAAGACATCAAAAAAATAGGTTTTATAATCTTTCTAAAACCCACAAAATATAGTTGAATTATAGATACAAAAAAAGCCTCGAATTTCTTCGAGGCTTTTGCTTTTTTGGGTGGATGACCGGGTTCGAACCGGCGACCCTCGGTACCACAAACCGATGCTCTAACCAGCTGAGCTACAACCACCATTTGCTTAGCGGTGGCAAAGATACAACTAAAGTTTACTTTTGCAAACGTTTTTTAAAACTTTTTTAAAAAAATTTATATCCTTTTTAGATCAAATCACCTAAACTATTGACAGCCAAATATCTTTCTACTGTAAAACCTTCAGCATGATCTACGCCCGTGATCCTACCCAAATCCCTAGAACGGTAATTTAAACTTTCTAAGAAGTTTTTACTTGAAATTGGCGACTCTGGTTCTGTTGAATTAGGATCATAAAATTGAGAATTATATGCCAATATAGATGCAACTTTTAAATCTGTAAAACCTGTAATATCCACCACAAAATCCGGAATGCTATTTTTCCATTGAATGTAATGATATACCAGTTTTGGGCGCCAAGCCGTTTGTAACTCTCCTTCTAGACTAGTTTCAATTTTAACTAAACCAGATAAAAAACAAGCATCCGACACCAATTTACTTCCTTTAGCATGATCAATGTGACGGTCGTCTTCGGCATTACACAACACTATTTCAGGTTTGTATTTCCGTATCATTTTTATAATCTCTAATTGGTGTGTTTCGTTATTTACAAAAAAACCATCACGCATCCCCAAATTTTCTCGTACAGTTACGCCAAGTATTTTTGCCGCAGCAGCCGCTTCTTGATCTCTAATGGTTGCAGAGCCACGCGTACCTAACTCTCCACGAGTTAAATCAATAATACCTACTTTTTTACCCAGTGAGATCTCTTTTAAAATAGTTCCTGCACACCCTAACTCTACATCATCTGGATGAGCGCCAAAAGCTAATATGTCTAGTTTCATACTTTTTTGTTATTATTAATTTTCTATGATAATGATTGCAATACTTTTTTAATGGTCATGGATTTATTAACACTTTCCTCCCACTCTTTTTCAGGAATACTGTCTTTTGTTACACCGCAACCCATGTACAAATGTACTTGTTTTATACTTTGCTTATCTATCATTTCCAGTTCATTAGCTTTAATTTGCATGCATCTCAGATTTACATATAAATCAGCGTTTTGTTGACCGCTATCCACATCACAATTCAACTCACCTAAAAAACCCGTATAAAATTCCCTATCGTAATTTTCGTTTTCAATAATAAATTTTTTAGCACTTTCCTTTGGTAAACCACAGACAGCTGGTGTAGGATGTAAGACTTGAATTGACTTTTTAAATGATGTTTCAGGTGTAATTCTACCTGAGATATCTGTCCTGATATGCCACAAAGAACCCGCTTGAATACTGTAGGGTTTAGACACTGTAACTCCTTCCAACTCGTTTTTTAATTTTGAAACAATAAAATCAGTCACAAATTGCTGTTCCTCAATTTCTTTGTTTTGCCAATAAACAGCTGGAGTACCAGCATTTTTTTGAGTTCCTGCCAGTGAAATGGTTTTTAAAACATCCTCTTTTATATTAAGAAGTAATTCTGGTGTAGCACCCAGCCAAGTGCCTATTTTTGGATGATAAAAACAATAGACAAAAGCAGTAGGGTAACTGTATACCAAGGATTCATAAATCTCAAATATACTTTTATTTTCTAGAGCTACAATTTCATTTCTAGACAATACTACTTTTTCAAACTCCTTATTATTAATAGCTTGAACCCCTTTACTAACCAAGCTTATAAATACTTCCTTATCTTTGCTTTCAAAAAAAGGAAGGCTTTTTTCTTCCTTTTGAATAAAAGATTGATGGTACTTCCATTGGAATTTTTCAGCTTTTTCTTCAGGGATATAGTACGTATTTAATCCATCAAATGAACAAATAACGAATCCTTTTTCAGTAAAATCATTAATAGAAAATAAAGTATCCTCTTGTTGTAAATAACCCGTAATTTCTTTTTGATTGGGTTTCCGGTACAAAACAAAGGGTAGCTTGTCAAGCAAATGACCTTTTACTTTCTGGATCATTTCCTCCATTACTTATCGGTAGTTTTACGTTTAGGAAGCACCATATTTGTCAATTTACAAAGTGAAATAAGAGCGTTATTTTCATCCGTAATTTTAATTTCCCACAAGTGAATGCTCTTACCACGGTGAATGATTCGGGCTGTTGCGGTAACAATTCCCTCTCTTTTGGCTTTAAGATGATTGGCTGATATTTCAATTCCGCGTACTTCGCTAACATCCGAATTAACATAAATCATAGATGCAGCACTCCCTACACTTTCTGCTAATGCTACAGATGCACCTCCATGTAACAATCCCATAGGTTGATGAACAGTAGCATTAACTGACATGGTAGCTACTAAGAAATCTTCACCAGCATCAGTGTACACAATGTTTAGTGTTTGCATCAAGGTGTTTTTTGAAACGGTATTGCAATACTCCAGTATTTTTTCTTTGTCGAATGTCATATTATTAGCTTTTAAACCGTAAAAATAAATAAAAGATGAGATAGAAAATAGGAATTCCAATCGTTATTCTGATTTCGAAAATAGATTTTCGCTATTTTTACAAAAAAAATTAGTTCATGCGTCTTAAAATACTTTTACTTTTTACTGGAATCCTTATTAGTTTGGGCTCTTGCCGAACGGACTTCGAAACAATCGCAAGTACTGGTGATTTAAAATTTTCAAAAGATACCGTTTATCTGGATACTGTTTTTTCAAATATCAGCTCAAGCACCTACATGCTAAAGGTATACAACCGAAGTAAAAATGACATTTCAATCCCTACCATAAAACTCGGTAAAGGTTTGAATTCTAAATTCCGAATGACAGTAGACGGTTTACAAGGAAATAATGGGAAAATTTTCAGTAATGTTCCCATACTTGCGCGCGACAGCTTATTTATATTCATAGAAACTACCGCAGCGATTACTGATGTCAGTTCGGATACGTTTTTATATACTGATCAAATTGAATTTGACAGTGGAAGCAATCAACAAAACGTGGAACTAGTTACGCTTGTTCAAGATGCTATTTTTTTATATCCCGAACGATTTGCTGATGGAACAACCGAAACACTTCCTGTGGGTGACCAAAAAATAAATGGTTTTTACCTCAACGAAAATGATCCTGTACATGGCAATGAATTGATTTTTACCAAAACAAAACCCTACGTAATTTATGGTTACGCCGCAGTACCTAAAGAAAAGACAGCCATTTTTGAAGCTGGCTCTCGTGTTTATTTTCATGCAAATTCAGGGATTGTAGTGGCCAATAAAGGATCTATTCAAGTCAAAGGAAAACAATCAATAACTCCAAAAATGGAAAACGAAGTTGTTTTTGAAGGCGATAGACTAGAACCCGCATTTGCTGAAGTGCCTGGACAATGGGGTACTGTATGGCTAAGTAGTGGCAGTACCAATAATTCCTTCGAAAACTTAACAATTAAAAATGCTAGTGTAGGCCTGTTGATACAAAACAACGATGGTTCAACCGTTCAAATTAAAAACACCCAAATTTACAATAGTAGCAACTATGGTATTTTAGCACAGACCGCAAAAATTAAGGGTCAAAATATTGTAATAAATGCTGCAGGTAAAGCAGTGCTAGCTTGTACATACGGAGGATCCTATTCTTTCACACACTGTAGTTTTAATAACAACTGGAATAGCTCACAACAACAAGCATTGGTACTGAGTAATTTTATTACGGGTGCCATACCAGAGGCAAAAGACCTTACAGAAGCTAAATTCAACAATTGTATCATCTATGGTTCCTATGCATCAGAAATGACATTGAGTAAAAAAACTACAGCTGCATTTGAATACCAATTTAACAACTGCTTGATTAAGTTTGATAACCGCTCAAGCACTGCAAGTACAAATCCTTTATATCTATTTGATTCAGATCCTGCTCACTATAATGCTATTTTACTCAATAAAGACCCTAAATTTTTAAGCATATCAAAAAACAAATTGAATATTGACGATACTTCGGCAGCTTTCGCCAAAGGTAATGCGACTTTCTTGGTTCCGTTAGACATTCTGGGGCTGACAAGAACACTTCAACCGGATTTGGGCGCTTACCAAAGCAGAAAACTAACACCTTAAAAACAATACTTAAAGAGACGCGTTATAGAACTACTTAAATAAACATTTCATAACCCGATATTTAGAAAATAAATAGTAGTTTTGGCAAAATTTTCAAAATCAAAAACAAATACCACTTTATTTACACTATGAAACAAAACTACACTTTACTATTTGTAATGTTATGTGCATTAGGATTTGCACAAGCGCCGGCAGGATACTACAGCTCAGCTACAGGAACAGGATACACACTCAAAACACAATTGTACAACATTATAAAAGGACATACCACATTATCATATGGAGACTTATATGTAACCTATGAAACATCTGATGTGGATAATTTTTTTGAAAAAGATGGATCCGTATTAGACATGTACTCAGAAAATCCTGCGGGAACTGACCCTTATAACTATGCGATCACTGCTGGGCAAAGATGTGGTAATATTAGCAATGAAGGAAGTTGCTACAATAGAGAACATATTATCCCACAATCAGTTTTCAACGACCAGTCGCCTATGGTTTCTGATGCACACTTTATTACTCCGACAGATGGAAAAGTAAATGGTATACGTTCAAATTTTCCTCATGCAAATGTTACAGTTGCATCACAAACAACATTGAATGGAAGCAAACTAGGCACTGGTTCAATAGCAGGATATACGGGACAAGTATTTGAACCAATTGATGAATTTAAAGGAGATATTGCAAGAATGTATTTTTATTTTGCTACACGCTATCAAAACACCGTTGCAAGTTATAATTTTCCAATGTTTAATAACTCAACTGGAAAAGTTTTTACAGCTGCTTTTTTAACTCAATTGATTGCTTGGCACAATCAAGATCCGGTAAGCGAAAGAGAAATTGTGAGAAACAATGCTATTTATGCACGTCAAAACAACCGAAATCCATATATTGACAACCCAGATTATGTTGCTTCAGTGTGGACCACAGAGCCTGCAGATACGCAAGCGCCTTCTACCGTTACTAATTTAACAGTTAGCAATACGACTTCTAATACAATTACGTTGACATGGAACGCTGCAACAGATAACGTTGGTGTTACTGGATATGACTTATATTTAAATGGAACTTTCAAATCCTCACATACTGCACTTACTGCTACTGTTACAGGTTTATTAGCTTCTACAAATTATTCATTCTATGTTATTGCAAGAGATGATGAGAGAAACTCATCTGTAGCAAGCGCAACAATAAACGAAACAACCTCAGCTACACCAACAGGCGGATCAGGTGCAACAGAACTTTTCTTTTCTGAATATGTAGAAGGAAGTAGTTTTAATAAGGCATTAGAAATAGCTAACTTTACAGGAGCTGCAGTTGATTTAACTGGATATTCTATTCGTAAACAATCAAACGGAGCTGGAGCATGGACAACTGGACTTAATCTTACAGGCACATTAAATGCCGGTGCTGTATTTGTTTTGGTTGATCCACAAATGGCAACAACATGTTATACGGTAGCAAATGCTAATTTATCGTCAGCGCAAGAGTCATTTAATGGAGATGATCCTATGGGATTATTCAAAAATGGAGTTTTAATTGACATTATTGGAACTTTAAATGGTGGTACAGCAAAATTTGGTGAAAATGTTACCCTACGAAGAAAACCAAGCATCACTTCTCCCAATACAACTTTTGATAAAACAGCAGAGTGGGATTCTTTCGCAAGCAATACTTGTGATGGAATAGGTGCTCACACAATAACAACCTTATCTAACGAAGATTTTGAAAGGAATGGAATACTTCTTTATCCAAACCCTTCAAATGGTACTGTAAAAATCAATTTCCCAAGTGAAAACGAAAAATATACTGTTCAAGTGTTTTCAATTATAGGACTAAAAGTATATGAAAAAGATTTCACTAACAGTTCTTCTACTATAATCAACAATCTTCAAAATGGAGTTTACTTGGTTAAAATAACAAATAACGCAAAATCAGTTACCAAAAAACTAATTGTAAACTAGTTTTAAAAATATAATAAATTTCAAAGCGGCACTAGGTGCCGCTTTTTTTATACCCTTTTATATAAATTCTTTCCCTATTTATCTCTGATACGGTTTTCTAAATCTTTATTAAAATTAAGTATATAAGAAATATCTTTTATAATTCAATTCGTATAAAGTCTTAAACTATTTTAATTAAATTTAAAAATATTGAATCCATACATAAAAGTAAGAATGAATTTACTTTTGACAAATATTTATCACATTATATGATAAAGTGATAATTTTATTTACAATTTCATAACATTAAAGCTATTTAAAACTATAAATTTGCACCGTTTTAAAACCCTCAAAAACAACTTGTAAGGTATTTAAAACAAACACAAAGCAAACTACTTTAAAACGCAATTATGAAACACATTTACACTGCATTATTACTATTATTCTTACCAATTGTATCAGCACAAGTACCCAGCGGATACTACAACACTGCAAGTGGAACAGGTTACACCTTAAAAACTCAATTATACAATATCATCAAAGGTCATACTGATCAAGGATATGCAGGATTGTGGACTACTTATATCACATCAGATAGAGATCATCAAAATGAAAATGACAATACCATTTTCGACTTGTATTCTGAAAATCAAAACGGCCCTGATCCGTATACTTTTGCAGTAACAACAAAACAATGTGGTACCTACTCTGTAGAGGGCGATTGCTACAATAGAGAACACATGATTCCGCAATCAGTATTTAACTCAGCAGCACCAATGGTGTCTGATGCCCATTTTATTCCACCAACTGATGGAAAAGTAAACGGTTTACGATCTAATTTTCCGCACGGAAACGTAGCAACAGCTTCAACAACAACTTTAAACGGCGGCAAACTAGGAACAAGTGCTGTTTCAGGATTTACAGGAACTGTTTTTGAACCTGCAGCGGCTTTCAAAGGAGATATTGCTAGAATGTATTTTTACTTTGCTACTCGTTATGAAAACACAGTAGCTGGTTATCCTTACGCTATGTTTAATGGAAGTAGCAATCAAGTTTTTACAACTGCTTTTTTAAACGTACTTCTTTCTTGGCATGCTAATGATCCTGTAAGTTCAAGAGAAATTGAAAGAAACAATGCTATTTATGCACGACAAGGTAATAGAAATCCTTTTATTGACAATCCAGCTTATGTAGCTGCTATTTGGGGTGGAACTACAGGCGGCGGAACTACAGATACTACTGCGCCTAGTACACCATTAAATCTAATCTCTTCAAGTAAAACGACTACCTCTGTTACTCTAGCTTGGTCAGCCGCAACAGATAACATTGGTGTTACAGGATATAATGTATATGTAAACAACGTACTAAGAACTACAGTTACTACCTTAAATACAGCTGTAACAGGATTAACTGCAGCTACTAGTTATGCTTTTACTGTAAGAGCAAAAGATGCAGCAGGAAATCTTTCTGGTGTGAGTAATACAGTGACTGTGGTAACTAATTCGAACAACACCGCAACTGATTTACTTTTCTCTGAATACATTGAAGGTTCTTCAAACAACAAAGCATTAGAGATTTCAAATGCAACAGGTACATCAGTAAATTTGTCAATCTATAGTATCAAGAGACAAACCAATGGAGCTGGTGCGTGGAGCACAGGTTTAACTTTATCTGGAACCCTAGCAAATGGTACAAAGTATACTATTGTAAACAGCTTAATGGCTTCTAGCTGTTATCCTATTAGTTCAGCAAACTTATCTACCGCAGCAACCGAGATGGCTTTTAACGGAAATGATGCTGTTGGATTATTTAAAAACGGAATTCTAATTGATATCATTGGAACTTTTAATAGTGGAACTGCTAATTTTGCCATTGATGAAACTATACGTCGCAAAACTACCGTCTTATCACCATCAACTACATTCAACAAAGTTGGACAATGGGATTCATTTGTTTCAGATACTTGTACTAATTTAGGGAGTAGAATCGTAGTTACAAAAGAATCAACAACAGTTGCACCTTTAGATATTAATGAAGTAATACTTTATCCTAATCCCTCTCAAGGAACTTTCTACATTAATAATACAAACAAACCCTACGCTATCGAAATCTATTCTATTACAGGACAAAAGATTTACAGTGAAGAAAACCGAACTACATCTGAAATTACAGTGGACAATATTTCAAAAGGAACTTACTTAATTCGTGTAAGTATTGATGCTGATTCAGTCATTAAAAAGTTAATAATCAACTAAATCAAAAAGCGGCAAATTGCCGCTTTTTTTTTGACTAAATTGTAATCTAAATTGATTAAATTTGCATCGCAATACAACAAACTACACAACAATGATTCATTTCTTTGAAAACCAAAGTAAAACCGTTTTTGCCGTACAAACGCAAAACGAAATCTCAGCTCAAGACATTTCAAAACTCAATTGGCTTTTTGCCGACGCACATATCCTAGAAAAATAAAAAAAAAAAAAAAAAAAAAAAAAAAAAAAAAAAAAAAAAAAAAAAAA